>NZ_KV823907.1:0-7119 GCF_001815995.1 Dietzia sp. HMSC21D01
CCGGCGACCGCGGGCGGGCCGGCGGCGATGGCCGGCCCGGCCACGGACGCGGCAGCGGGTCCGAGACCGACGAGGGCGGCCGTGATCGTGGTCCCGATCGCGGCGATGGCGGCGAGGATTCCAGCGGGGATCATTGTGTTTTCTCCTTGATATTCCGATTTTTCTCTGGCGAGATTCAGCCGAGGGTGACGTGCCGCGGCTGGATGGGTGGCTGAGGATTGACGGGTAGTAGTGGAATGTTGATCGGAGGCAGCTCAGGCGCTGCTGGCACTATCGGTGCGGGCGCCGGCGCCCGCGCTGGTGCGGGTGGCGGCACAGGCTGCGGCGCGGGAGCCGGCGTGTACCGCGGCCGCACGGGTGGTTGTACGGGCGCCACTGGCACGCGGACGGCGGGCGCGGGTGCGGAAGCAGGCGCCGGCCCGGGCGAGGGCCCCTCGGATCTCGAAGACTCCGGCGATTTGGCATCTACGCGTGCTGTCGACGTCGCCGGAGTCGATGTGGCCGCTGTGGACGTCGGGCCGGTTGTCGTCGGAGAGACCAAACCCGCTTGCGCGACGGAAGGATCCGCGCGGTGGTTCGTGGATGCTGAGGCGGTAGCCCCAGTCATCCATGCGATTCCCGCCCCTGCCGAGAACCCCAGCAGTGCCAGACCGGTCAGGACGGTGAGTGGAGCAGTGCGACGGAGCAAGACGGGCTTTGTGGCCAACGAGAACTCCTTCAATGCACCGGGAGGGGCCCGGGTCACCCCTCGACTCGCGTGAGCCGCTCAGCTCATGCCGCGTGAACGCTAAGGGTCGCCCCACCGCTCTTCAACGTTTTGCTCCCTAAGCAGCCTCCCGGACCGCACCCGTCCTGACCTGCTGATATGTCGCCAATCGCTCGCGCGGCAGAAAGGTGCTGGTAGCGGGATCGCGAATGTCATCCTCTGTCACATGTGGTTCAGGTGAAGATGTATATATCTGTGGGCGAGGTCACGCGCGAGGTGACTCGGTGAGACCACTTGCGAGGCCGTCTCGGATCAGTAGGGTCGCGCTCATGGTGAACGTACTGATGATCCTGTCCGCAGCCGACCACTGGACTCTCAAGGACGGTTCCCAGCACCCGACCGGCTTCTGGGCCGAGGAGTTCGTGGCCCCCTACGAGGTGTTCTCCGACGCCGGATGGTCCATCACCGTGGCCACGCCGGGCGGCCGCACCCCCTCCGTCGACCAGGCGAGCCTCGACGAGGGCGCGGGCGACCCCGAGACCCTGCAGCACGTCCGTGCCTCCCTCGACCGTCTCGCTCAGGTTCTCGAGGCGCCGACCGACCTGGCGAGCGTCGACCACAACGAGTTCGACCTGGTGTTCTACCCGGGCGGCCACGGCCCGCTGGAGGACCTCGCCGTCGACAAGACCTCCGGGGCGATCCTCCGGGAGCGCGTCAGCGGGGGCAAGCACGTCGCGCTCCTGTGCCACGCGCCGGCCGCGGTGCTCGCCGCGTCCGATGACCCGGCCTCCTCTCCGTTCGCCGGCTACACGATGACCGGGTTCTCCAACGACGAGGAGGAGCAGGTGGGCTTGGCCGCCAACGCGCCCTGGCTGCTCGAGGACAAGCTCGTCGAGCTGGGAGCGAACTACTCCAAGGCCGCTGAGCCGTGGAGCTCGCACGTTGTCGTGGACCGAAACGTCTACACCGGCCAGAACCCGCAGTCTTCCGAGGAACTGGCCAAGCGCATCGTGTCCGACCTCGGCTGACCCGGTGCCGGTGCAGCACACCGTCGACCGCGACGCCGTCATCGGCCGGCCACCGGATCGAGTTCGGCGTCCACAGCGAGGGCGAACCCGTCGTCCTCAACCACAAAACGCCCTCGTCGTCGGACATCTAGCGGTCGTGGTGCCCGGTCGCACCGAGGCCGGGTACCGCACCCACGTCTTCGGGCTGCTGGGCTACGGACTGTCCGAGCACCGCGAGCACTTCCGCGACTGGCTACTGTCCACGCACGGCGACCCGGAGAACTTGCAACCCGACGCACTCCACGCCCACCGCGACTTCATCAGCGGACCGATCGGCCGGACGAGCTTTGTCCGGCACCGGGTCGCCCACTGTGACCCCCCCGGCACGCGCTCGAGATCACGATCGTTTAGTGGAGTTCGTCTCCGCCGGGCGCAGCTGGTCTGTCAGTGCTCCAGATCCGCGAGCATGGTGCCCTTCGGGGTCAGGGCGAACACCACGAACGCGAACGTCAGCAGGATCGCCCCGCCGATCAGTCCCGTCACCCCCAGTCCGGAGGTGAAGGCCTCGCCCGCGCGGACCGCAAGGTCCGGCAGTCGAGCGGCCTCGGCCACGGCCACGGCCCCGCCCAGCGAGTCGCGGGCAGCCTCCGTCGCCTCCTGGCCCAGGACCAGTGCCTCGGCCGGGGTGCCGAGCTCCCGACGGTAGAGGAACGAGGCCAGAGAGCCCAGGAGAGCGATGCCCAGGACGGCGCCGAACTCATACGCCGTGTCCTCCATGGCGGCGGCGTTTCCGGCCTTCGACCGCGGGACACCGCCCATGATCATGGAGGAGGCCAGCGCGAGCGCTCCGATCCCGGCCCCGATCAGGGCCAGGGCGATGGACACCGAGGTCAGGTCCAGGTCCTCGCCGCGGAGGCCGAGGAAGACCATGCCGGCGCCGGTGACGAACAGGGCGAGGAAGATCGTGGAGCGCATGCCGATCCGCTCCGAGGCCACCGGCGCCAGCAGCGAGGTGACGGCGGCGGCCAGCGCCAGCGGCATGAGCTGCAGGCCGGACTCGAACGCACTCGCGCCGTTGACCAGCTGCAACCACTGGGCCAGCAGCAACAGGCCGGCGGACATGGAGAAACTCGCGACGAGGGCAGCCAGGACGCCGGCCGAGAAGATGCGGTGGCGGAACATCGTCACGTCCAGCAGTGGCGAGTCCGAGCGCAGGCAGCGCCGGACGAACCAGGACAGCGCCCCCAGGCCCACGGCGAGGGCGATCCACGCCGGCACGTAGGTCATCGACGCCTCCTCACTGAACTTCTTGACGGCCCAGATAGTGGTCGACATCCCGATGAGGGTCAGCGCCGCGGCGAACGGGTCCCAGGGTCCGGGCTCGGGGACGCGGGATTCCGGGACGGTGACGACTGCGCTGACAAAGGCGATGACCATCATCGGCACGCTCACCAGGAACGCCGCCTGCCAGTGGAATGTCTCCAACAGGAACCCGCCGAGCAGCGGGCCCACGGCGGCGCCGATGCCGGCGACGGCAGCCCACACGGCTAACGCGGTGGCGCGTTCACGGGTGTCGGTGAAGGTCACTCGCAGCAGCGACAGCGTGGACGGCATGACCATGGCCGCGCCGACGCCCAGGAGAACGCGCAGCGCGATGACGTACCCGGGGGACTCGGCGAGCAGTACCAGGGCCGAGGCGAGCGCGATGAGCACGTACCCGGTCATGAGCATCCGCTTGCGGCCCCAGCGGTCGCCGATGGAGGACATGGAGATGAGCAGACCCGCCATGACCAGCGAGTAGGCGTCGATGATCCACAGCTGTTCCGAGGCGGTGGGTTGCAGGTCGGCCGACATCGCGGGGATCGCCACGTTGAGGATGGTCATGTCCGTGGTGATGGCCAGCAGGGAGAAGGCCAGCGTGGCCAGGCCGAGCCAGCGACGCGACGGGTCGTAGGAACCCACGATATGCGGGTCGGCGTGCATCGCGTCGCGCGTAGGGGCGGAGGTGCCGCTCATGCGGAGGGGTCCTCGTCGGGTGCGTCGGTGATGTCGGGCATGGTGGTCAGGGCACGGATCGTCGCCTCGAGGCGGACGGCATCGGGCGGGGTGACGGTGAGTGCGGTGTTGATGTAGACCCCGTCCAGGCACATGGCCAGCATCTCGGAGCGGGCGCGCCCGAAATAGGGGGCGAGGAGCTCGGTCAGGCCGGTGTACCAGCGCAGGGCGAGATCACGGAAGTCCTCCTCGAACAGGCCCGCGTACTCGAGCGAGCACTCCGCCAGCACCGTCTGATGATCGGAGAGGTCGGCGTGGGCGGCGGCGGCGAGGTAGGCGATGGGGTCGTCGGTGACGGCCAGCCCCTCGGCGAGCTCGGCGAGGTCGCGGTCGACCCGGTCGGCGAGGTACTCCAGAGCGTGGCGGCGCAGGTCGTCGATGGCCGCGAAGTAGCGGGTGGTGGTGCCCACGGCCACGCCGGCCCGGGCCGCCACCGCGCGGTGCGTGAGCGCCTCCACGCCGTTCTCGGCGATGAGGTCGGCGGCCGCGCGCCCGATGTCGCGGATGCGTTTTTCGGGGTCGCGGGTGCGTCCGGAGGCTGTCACGAGATCTCCCATCGTTGCCGTACAAAAGTACGCGTACGAATGTACAGCAGTCTCCCGCTGGCGTGAAGCCGGCAGAAGGGCCTGACAGACTGAATGGGCAGCGCGGCTCAGGCGGGCGTCGCCTCGGTCGCTCGCCCGTAGCGACCGGCCAGCCACGCACACACGATCAACTGGATCTGGTGGAAGAGCATGAGCGGCAGCACCATGAGGCCGATCGGCTGCCCGACGAACAGCACGGCGGCCATCGGCAGTCCGGTGGCCAGCGACTTCTTGGAACCGCAGAACTGCACGACGCGCTTGTCGCGGTCCTCGAAGCCCAGAGCGCGGGAGGCGAGCTCGGTCAGGCCCAGCACCACCGCGAGCAGGACGCAGCACGCGACGAGCAGCCACGCGAGCTCGGCGGCGCCGATGGTCGACCAGATACCGTCGGCCACCCCGTCGGAGAACGCCGCGTAGACCACCAGCACGATGACGGTCTTGTCGAACAGGGCGATCCGCGTGATCCTGCGGATGACCGGCAGAACCCACCGCCGCAGCAGCTGACCCACCACGAACGGTAGCAGCAGCTGCAGCGCGATCGACCCCACCGAGTCCCACGTGATGATCACCGACCCGTCCGTGGTCATGAGGGCGAACACCAGCAGGGGAGTGACGAATACGCCCAAGAGGTTGGACACGGACGCCGACACCACGGCGGCGCTGACGTGCCCGCGCGCGATCGCCACGAACGTGATGGAGGACTGCACGGTCGACGGGACCAGCGTGAGGAACAGGAACCCCGCTGCGAGCGCCGGGCCGAGTACGGGCGTCAGGATCCACTGCCCGAGGAGGCCGAGCAGGGGGAACAGCAGGAACGTCGCCACGAGAACCACCGAGTGCAGCCGCCAATGCGTGAGGCCGACCAGCAGTTCGCGGGGCTCGAGTCGCGCGCCGTAGAGGAAGAACAGCACGGCGATGCCGATGGTCGTCACCCAGTCGAGGGCGTCGGCCGCGCCGCCGGTGGCGGGCAGGAACGCGGCGACGACCACCGCGGCGAGGATCGCCAGGATGAACGGCTCGACCCGGAGACGACGCAGAAGGCCCATCCCCCTATTGCATCACTCGCGCCGCGCGAGGCGCCCGATAGGCTCGGGTCATGACGGAGCACGCCGGATGACGGAGCAGGGGTGGCGGCCCAGGGCGCTGCGGGACGGCGAGGAACCGGATCCTCGCTTCACGCTCGCCAACGAGCGCACGTTCCTGGCGTGGATCCGCACGAGCCTCGGGCTGACGGCAGGGGCGGTGGCGCTGGAGGCGTTCGCGGGTGACGAGATCCCGGAGATCATCCGCACCCCGCTCGCGTGCATCCTGTTGGTGCTGGCCGGGCTGCTGGCGATCGTGGCTTTCCGGCGCTGGATCCGGATCGAGGTGGCCATGCGGCACCAGCGGCCGCTGCCCATGCCACAGGCGTCGATCCTGCTGGTCCTGGGCATCGCGGCGGGTGCGGTGGTGCTCATGGTGGCGATCCTGAGCGGGACCTTCGGGTGACCTCGCCGCGCCCGCGCCGGATCGGCGTGGAGCCCGAGGCGGTGCCGCCGGACGCCGGGCTCCAATCCGAGCGCACCAGCCTGTCGTGGGCCCGCACCTGGGCCGTGGTGGCGGTGAACATCATCCTCGTCGCCAAACTGGTGGGGGAACTGTCGTGGGCATGGGCGGCCGCGTTCTCGGCGCTCGTGGTGGTCCCGCTGCTGGCCCTTCTGCGGGTGCAGCGTCGGCACGAGCAGCGGGTGGACCGGTTCGTCCGCGCGGGCGAGGTCGAGCAGACGCAGGCCCGCCACAACATCGGGCTGGTGGCCCTGGTGATCGTCATCGCCGCCTGCGGGTTGGCCGCGATCGTGGTGACGTCCCTCCGGTGACCCGGCCGGGCGTAGACCGCCGATCACCCTCGCCGGCGCCGTAGGGACAGACCTCCGCGGACGTGGACGCAGCCAGGCAGGGAATGGACGTAACCATGTAGGCGAAACGGCCGCCAGGCCGACATGGTTGCGTCCAAAACGCCCCTCGCTGCCCCGCGCCGCCTGCCGCCCCGCGCCGCCCCTCGCTGCCCGCGCCGGCGGCGCGGGCGTCAGGTGTTCTTCATCCGCCCGCTCAGCGCGTCACGCAGCCGGTCGACCATCCCGACGCCCGCGCCGATCGTCTTGTGGAACAGCTCGGAGTGGGGGGCGCTGGGGTGCGGCCGCGTGGGGGCGATCTGCTTGGCGGCCTCGACCTTGCGTCCCAGGTCGAGCAGCGTGTCCCTCGAGAGGTGCTCGCGCAGCTTGGGGAACTGGTCGGACTCCTCGTCGTCGGCGTGGTGGTCGAGCAGGCCCTTGAGCTCGCGGACGAGGCCCATGAACTCGGCCTCCTGCGCGTCGACGTTCTCGAGCTTCTTCATCACCACGACGATCTCGTCGTGCTCTTCCTTGTCGTGCTCGACCTCGTCCTTGCCGCCGGGGATCTCGCGTTCCATGACGGGGTAGACGAACATCTCCTCGGCCACGGAGTGGCGCATGACCTCGGCGGTGACGGCGTCGGCGAGGGCGCGACGCTCGGCGGGGTCGGTGGTGGCCTCGATCTGGTCGAGGAGCTCGATCATCTCGCGGTGATCGGCGGTGAGGATCTCGGTGACGTCCCGGGTCGTGTCTGTGGCGGCCATGTCGGTCTCCTTCCACGGTGGCGACTGATGTGTCCCACACCGTAGGGGCGACCGTGGGGCCGGGCCACCGGTCCGCTCAGCGGGTGGCGCTCTCCGTCTCGCACATGCCCTGGAGGGCGCACGAGCCGCATC
>NZ_KV823908.1:0-1151 GCF_001815995.1 Dietzia sp. HMSC21D01
CGGGTTCATTGGTCGTCCTCCTCGCGGGCGGGGCTATTCGTCGAGGATGTTGGCGCGGCGTGGGCGGACGGACCGGTCGAGGTCGACGACATTCGCTGCCGGGGTGGTGCCGGTTTTGCGGGCGCGTGCATCAGCAGCGGTGACGGTGAGCAGGTCGTCGGGTCCGCAGTCGAAGATGTCGCACAGGGCGGCTACGACCTGCAGGGAGATGCGTTCGGGGCGCTGGGTAACCAGTCGGTAGACCTGCGGCCGGGACAGGGTGATGTCGCGTTCGGCCAGGTGCGGGATCAGTTCGGTGGTGTTGTGCATGCCGCGTGCGGCCATGAGCTCGGCCAGACGCCAGCGGTAGTCGACGGTGCGCTTCATGATGGTCCGCTCCGATCGTCGGGTGACAGTGCTTGATTCATCGTGCGGTCGAGCGCGGCGCGGAGGGTGGAGCGCCGGAACTCATCGGAGGTGAACTGGTAGATCCCGGTGGTCGAGGCGTACTCGTGGCCCATCTGGTCCTGGACGAACCGGGGATCCCATCCCGCTTCCAGCAGGTGAGTGGCGTACGAGCGACGGAAGGAATGGATATCGAGACCATCGGAGAATCCGAGTTCGTCGCAGTACCGGCGTAGCCGACGCAGCAAGGTCGATTCCACGACGAGTCCGCCACGTTCACTACAGAACAGCTCGAGGCCGTCGGGGGCGCCGCGGCCATTGGCCAGCCAGTCTTCGAGGATGCTTGGAGTCCAGCGCCATACGGTCAACACGCTGCGGGGCCGAAAGGGAGAGGCGCGTCGGGATTTTCCGTAGCGGACCTTGCAGAGGCCGAAGGCCCCGAATTCGCGGGCGTGGGGATTGCGGGCGAAGTCGACGGTTTGCAGGTGGCGCAACTCGTTGAATCGCAGACCGTAGCCGTAGGCGATCTTCATCATGACCGCGTCCCGGTAGGCGGGCTGCCAGCCTTTCCGCCCGGAGGCGCCAGCGCGTGCGACTTCGTTGTCGGCGTGCTCAAACAGTGCATCGAGTTCCTCGCGAGTGTAGGGCCGCTTTGTGGCCCGCCCGTCGTAGGCCTGCACGTGTGGTGCGGTGTTCCAGTCGAAGAACACCTGCGCCGGATGGGTGCCGAAGTGCTGCTCGCACACCCGATCCCAGCCGTAATCCGG
>NZ_KV823909.1:0-522 GCF_001815995.1 Dietzia sp. HMSC21D01
GAGGCTCCGGCTGAGGTGAAGGGCGAAACGACGTCAGATCTAACCTTGGTCAAGACAGCTTCGCCTGAGAGCGGTCTCAGCGCCGGCGATGAGGTCGCTTACAAATTCGTCGTCACGAATATCGGCAATGTGACGCTGAAGGATGTGGGTGTGACGGAACTTGAGTTCACCGGCACCGGAACGAATCCTGTGGTCGAGTGCCCCGTTACGGAACTGGCTCCGGGCGACTCAGCGTCCTGTACCGCGACTTACACGACGACTACGTACGACGCGAAGGCAGGAAAGGTCGACAACACGGCAGTTGCCACCGGCAAAACTCCGGCTGATGAGAACGTGAAGTCGAACGAGGATAGTGCGACTGTGACGTTCGAGAAGGACGGAATCTGTTGCGGAGGGTCGCTCGGTTCGGCGGGATCTGTCGGCTCGCTCGGTTCCTTGGGTTCCCTAGGATCCCTGGGATCCCTCGGTTCGCTTGGTTCCCTGGGTTCGACCGGTTCGGGTTCGACGGGTTCGACGGGTTCG
>NZ_KV823910.1:0-2480 GCF_001815995.1 Dietzia sp. HMSC21D01
GCGCTCGAGCGGGAGCTGCGCGACAAGGGCGTGGCCGAGGGCCACATCGCCCACGCGGTGGCCGACATCGACGACGCCGACGAGCGACGGCAGGCCGCGGAACTGGTGCGCGCACGGCTCGCCAGACGCCCGGACGCCGCACGCTCCGGGCCCGAGGCACAGGGGGAGCGACGCCGGCTCGTCGCGTTCCTCGCCCGGCGGGGTTATCCCACGGGGTTGGCGATGTCGGTCGTGGACGCCGAATTGGCGGCCCACGCCTCGCCCTGAGTACCCTGGCCTGCGTGGATTCTCTCGTGACCGACCTGCATCCGGCGGCGCAGGACGCCCCCGCCGAGGGCGTGGACCGCCGCACCTACCAGGTGCGCACCTTCGGATGCCAGATGAACGTCCATGACTCCGAGCGCCTCTCCGGGGTGCTCGACGCCGCCGGCTATGTGCCCTTCGAGGGCGACGCCGATCCGGCGTCCGGCGCCCTGCCGGATCTCGTCGTGTTCAACACCTGCGCGGTTCGTGAGAACGCCGACAACCGGCTCTACGGCACCCTCGGCCACCTGCGGCCGTGGAAGGACGCCAACCCCCGGCTGCAGATCGCCGTCGGCGGATGCCTGGCGCAGAAGGACAAGGACGCCGTCGTATCCCGCGCGCCGTGGGTAGACGTCGTGTTCGGCACCCACAACCTCGGGCACCTGCCGACCCTCCTGGACCGCTCGCGGCACAACGAACGGGCCGAGGTGGAGATCGCCGACTCCCTGCAGCACTTCCCGTCGACCCTGCCCGCGACCCGTGACTCCGCCTACGCCGGCTGGGTCTCCGTCTCCGTCGGCTGTAACAACACCTGCACCTTCTGCATCGTGCCGTCCCTCCGCGGCAAGGAGGTGGACCGCCGCCCCGGCGAGGTCCTCGCGGAGATGCAGGCCCTCGCCGACGAGGGAGTGCTCGAGGTGACGCTACTCGGCCAGAACGTCAACGCCTATGGGCGGTCCTTCCACGATCCCGACGAGCCCTCCGACAAGGGAGCCTTCGCCAAACTCCTGCGCGCGGCCGGTCGGATCGAGGGCATCGAGCGGATCCGGTTCACCTCGCCCCACCCCGCCGAGTTCACCGACGACGTCATCGAGGCCATGGCGTCCACCCCGACCGTCTGCCCACAACTCCACATGCCGCTGCAGTCCGGATCCGACCGCATCCTGCGCGCGATGCGTCGCTCCTACCGGTCCGAGCGGTTCCTCGGCATCATCGACCGCGTCCGCGCGGCCATGCCGCACGCCGCCATCACCACCGACATCATCGTCGGCTTCCCCGGTGAGACCGAGGAGGATTTCCAGGCGACCCTCGACGTGGTCGAAAAGGCCCGCTTCTCCAGCGCCTTCACCTTCCAGTACTCACCCCGGCCCGGCACCCCGGCGGCCACGATGGAGGACCAGATCCCCAAGGCCGTCGTCCAGGAGCGGTACGAGCGGCTCATCGCGCTCCAGGAGAGGATCACCCTGGAGGAGAACCGGGCACAGGTCGGGCGCGTCGTCGAACTCCTCGTCACCGCAGACGAGGGCCGCAAGGACGCCGCCACCGCCCGCATGACTGGCCGCGCCCGCGACGGTCGCCTCGTGCACTTCGCGCCCGTCGGCGACGCCGCCGACCGGGTACGCCCCGGAGACGTCATCACCACCCGCGTCACCGCCGCAGCGCCGCACCACCTGCTCGCCGACGACGGCGTCCTCAGCTACCGCGCCACCCGCGCCGGAGACCGCCACGAGGAGGGCCTCAAGCCCGAGACCCCGCCCATCGGCGTCGGCCTCGGGCTCCCCACCCTCCGCCGCGAGACGGCCCCCGCCGCCACCATCGAGAAGGGATGCCCCACGTGAGCACCGACGACGACCGACCCGACCCGATCGCGGGGATCATGGAGGTCACCCGCAACGCGGAATCGGAACTGCGCTCGAAGGACCGCATCCTCGGACGCACGCTCGTGATCGGCCGGGCCTACCTCGCCTCGGCCGTCCTCATCGTGCTGCTCGCCGCAGCGCTCGCGCTCCCGCACAGCGACGGCGTCCGCGGATTCGACGTCCTGTTCTTCACCGACGTGGCCCGCGAGCAGTACACGTCGCTACCGTCCCATCTGTTCGTCCTCCTGTACTCGGTGGGCACCATCGTCTTCGGCGCCGTAATGATCCTGACGCAGAAGTGGTGGGCCGCCGGCATCGCGTGGAGCACGGCCTGTGTGGCCGCCGTGTACGGCGTGCTGGCGATCTGGCTGCGCCAGTCCGGCCGCGGGCCCAACGCGGACTTCCAGGACTTCGGCGGGCCGGGCTTCGGCCTCTACCTCAGCGAACTGCTCGTGCTGGCGCTGGTCGCCACCCTCGCCGCGGTGCTGTGGTCGCGGACTCCCGAGCAGCGACAGCTGGAAGAGGACGCGCGGCACGGCGACGGGGCCTGACCCCGCGTACCCAGAAGCGTTCGAGCCCGGCCGGGCCTCACCGGCC
>NZ_KV823911.1:0-4657 GCF_001815995.1 Dietzia sp. HMSC21D01
GGCGGCCACCACCGCGTTCCCGGCGGCGCCCCAGCACCGGGCCGAGGGCGTGAGCGGCGGCCTGTCCAAGGCCCACTCGGGTGGGGCCGCCGGACGGGCCGCACCGGTGGTATCGCCCACCGAGCGCCGCGGGCCGCTCGAGTCCGTCCTCGTACTGCGCAGGATCGACCCGTGGTCGGCGTTCACCACCGTCCTGGGGCTCATGTTCGCCCTCTACCTCGTGTGGATGGTCGCGATCGGCGTGACCTACCTGCTGCTGTCCGGCATGGGCGTGTGGGACCGGCTCGGCGGGTTGCTCTCCGGGGTGGCCGGCGACGAGTCCGCGTCCGTGATCGGGCCGTCGACGATCTTCCTCTACAGCGGCGGCGTCGGTCTGCTCAACGTCCTGTTGCTGTCGATCCTGGCCACGCTCGCGGTGTTCATCTACAACCTCGCGGCCGACCTGACCGGCGGCGGAGTGCAGGTGACGCTCAGTGACCGCCGCAACTGACGCGGCACCGGCGGACGGCCCGGAGGCCGCCCGGCGCGCTGTCCGTGACCGCCTCCGAGGTGCCGATTTGGGTCCGGGGGAGTGCGTCGGGTAGATTCATCCATCGGTACGAGGGCCTATAGCTCAGGTGGTTAGAGCGCCAAACTGATAATTTGGAGGTCGGAGGTTCAAGTCCTCCTAGGCCCACTCCGCAAGGCAGACGCCGGATCCGCACCCTGCGGTCCGGCGTTTATGCTTGGCGGTGACGGGGCCTTAGCTCAGTTGGTAGAGCGCTGCCTTTGCAAGGCAGATGTCAGGGGTTCGAATCCCCTAGGCTCCACTCATCGGCGCCCGCCGCGCGGACCGCGCCGCAGCCCGCCGCGGCACAGGACGCCACCCCGACCGACGCCGGACCCGGCGGATAGGGAGACCGTGCAGACCACCCCCCGCTCGTCATGGGTCCCGTTCGTCCTCATGGCCCTGGTGGTGACCGTGGCACTGGCGTCCAGCGCCACACCCTCCCCCCTCTACGTCGATTACCAGCAGTCGTGGGAGGTCGGCGACACCACCATCACGGTCGTCTACGCCGTGTACGCCCTCGCGGTCCTCGTGCCCCTGCTGTTCCTCGGGCGGCTCTCCGACGCCATCGGTCGCCGACCGGTGATCCTGGCCGGGCTGGCGCTGCTGGCGGCGAGCATGGGAATGCTCGCGGCCGCCCCGTCGGTCGCGTGGCTGATCGCGGGCCGCATCATCCAGGGACTGGCGGTGGGGCTGATCACCGGCTCTGCCTCCGCCGCGCTGATCGAGCTCCATCCGACCCGCGATTCACGGGTCGGCGCACTCACCAGCAGTTCCACCACCAACTTCGGTATCGCGGTGGGAGTGCTCCTCGCGGGCGCCGTGGCCACCTCGTCGTCGTCTCCCCTCGTGCACCCCTACCTCGTGATCGGTGCGGCCACCGTCGCGCTCCTCGTCGGCGTGGCCACCGTCGTCCCGGAGACGGCGGGCGGCTCCTCGACGGCGCGCGACGCCCTGCGGGTCCGGCCTCCCACGGTCCCGGCGGAGATCTGGTCCACGTTCGCCCTCGCGGCGGTGTGCGTGATCGTCTCGTGGTCCGTCGGCGGCGTCTTCCTGGGGCTGGGCGGGGCGATCGCGCGCGACCTCATGGGCCGGTCGGACTACATGGTCACCGGGCTCGTGGTGGCCAGCCTGCAGGGTGCGGCGGGGATCGCCCAGCTCGTGTGGAACCTGCGATCCGGGCCGGAGCGGTGGCGGCTCGGGGTGGCCGTCGGGGTGGGGGCCCTGGTCTCCGGGCTGGTCGTCGCATCCCTGTCGCTGGAGGCCGGCGAGGTGGCGGGCTTCATCGCCGCGGCCGCGCTCACCGGGCTGGGCATGGGGCTGCTGTTCCTCATGGGCAACACGCTGGTGGCGCAGAGCGCGCCCCCGGCGGTACGCGGGCAGGTCTTCTCCGCGTTGTTCGTGGTGGCCTACACCTCGCTCGGTGTCCCGGCGGTGGTGGCGGCGGTCATCGCCGAGGGCATCGGGCTGATCCCCGCCTACCACGTGCTCGCGCTCGTCGTGGGCGTGGTCGCCCTCGGGGCGCTGGTCGCTGTCACCCGCGCGCGACGGCCCTGACCGACCGGGGCGCCGGCGGGCCGGTACGCGGCCGGCGGCCCTACCCTCTGCTCAACGCCTGCGCGGCGGCCACGACACCCAGCGCGGCCAGCCCGGTGCGGATGCGGTCCGAGGCCAGGAGCGCGGCGATACGGGGTCGGTTGACCTGTTCGCGGGCGATGCCCACGTGGAGCGGAACGACACCGGCGGTGATCGCCGGCGCCGCGACGCCCGCCGCGCAGGCGACGAGCGTGGCGGTCAGCCCGGCCCGCTCGCGCGAACGGATGGACCCGTAGGCCGTCCACGCGGTCGCCCCCAGGCCCGCCGCGTACAGCGTCAGCGCGATGGGGGCGATGCGGCGGGCGTGATCGGCCTGGCGTTCGCCGATCCCGTGGGTGGGCCCGTCGAACAGCTCGGGGTACATCACCGAGGTGACCACCGACTGGAAACCCAGGTGGACCGCGGACGTCGTGAGCAGCGCGAGGCGGCCCGCTCGGAGCGTCGGATCGGCGAACGCACGGCGTCGGCGGTTCATGCCCGCCACGCTACCTCTCGCGGGAGCGTCCCAGCAGGGCGCGGCCCTCGCCGTCGTCGGTCATCGCGCGGGCGGTGCGGAGCACGACGCGCCACCCCCGGTCGGGAGCGTCCACCGACCCGCGCCGTTCGAGCTCCCACCGGCTGGCCGTCACCCGCACGACGGTGTACCGACCAGGCTTGGAGGAGCGCACGACGAGCTGGGTGTAGCCGGTCGCCACGGCGCGATCCCCGTCGAGCAGGACCACCGGCAGGCTCGGGACGTGACCGCACCCGTGCGCGATGAGGCCCTGGTGCGCGTCGCCGGTCACCATCTCCACCAGACCGTCGTGGCCCTCGAGGCGGCCGGTGTCGACGTCGTAGACGCCGTCTTCGGTCCACAGCTCGGCCACGCCCTCGGCGTCGCCGGAGTCCACGCGCGGGGAGTAGGCCGCGAGGATACGGAGGATCGCCAGCTCGTCCTCGGCGGCGGCGAGGCGGTCGTGCGTGTCGGTGAGGCGCGCCTCGAGGGCGGCCAGTCGGGCGTCGAGGGAATCGAGGCTCACGGCCTCGGAGGAGGAAGTCATGGCTCCCACATTAATGCGCCGCCTGACTGGGTGAACACGTTATAGTTCCGGTATGGCGGACACTACATCGGACACCGGTCCATCGGTCTTCACGGCCGACGTCCTGGTCGTGGGGATGGGCATCGCCGGAGCGTGCGCGTCGATCGAGGCCGCCGAGGCCGGCGCCACGGTCATCGCGCTCGAGGGCGCCTCCGGGCCCGGTGGCTCGTCCGCGCAGTCCGGCGGGGAGGTCTACCTGGGCGGCGGTACGGCCACCCAGCGGGCGCTCGGCATCTCCGACACGGTCGAGGACATGCGCGCGTTCCTCACCGCCGCCCTCGGACCCAACGCCGATCAGGCCAAGATCGACGAGTACTGCGCCGGCGCCGTCGAGCACCATGACTGGTTGGTCGACCACGGCGCGGTGTTCAACCACAAGTTGTGGGACACCCCCACGTGGATGCCGGGCGACGACTCGGGGCTCATGTGGATGGGGGAGCGCGCCGAGCCCTACGCCTCGCTGGCGACGCCGGCCGCGCGCGGCCACCGCCCGCCCGCCCCGAACTTCGCGGGCAACGTCCTCATGGACGCGCTCGTCGCCACCGCCGAGAAGGCCGGCGTCGACCTGCACTGTGACGTCAAGGCGCGGTCGCTGATCGTCGAGGACGGCCGTGTGGTGGGCGTGCGCGCAACGCAGTTCGGTGAGGAGCGCGAGTACCGCGCGACCGGCGGTGTCGTGCTGGCGACCGGCGGGTTCGTGGACAACGACCGCATGCTCGAGCAGTGGGCGCCCCAGCAGCTGGGCAAGGACAAGGTCTCCGACGGCCGCGACGACGGCTCGGGGATCGAGATGGGCATGGAGGCCGGCGCCGCGGTGCGTCGCATGCACCAGACCGAGACCGCGATGCTCATCATCCCGCGCCTGGTCGTGGGCTCGATGCTCGTCGACGGTGACGGCCACCGCTTCATCAACGAGGAGGTGTACCCGGGCCTGTACTGCCACGCCGCCGTGCACCACCGCCGCCCGCCGGTGTGGGTGATCATCGACGAGAAGGGCATCGAGGACGTGCCGGAGAACGAGCTGTGGGGCATGCAGCCCATGCACGCGGCCGAGACCATCGAGGAGCTGGCGGCCGACTGCGGTCTGCCCGCCGACGCGCTGGCCGACCAGCTGCGCCGCTACAACGAGGGCGCCGCTCGGGGCGAGGACCCGCAGTTCGGGAAGAGCGCGCAGTGGGTGCGCCCGCTCGAGCCGCCGTTCGGTGCGTACCCCACGGGGGCCGGCGGACCGGACACCTTCAACGGCCTCCCGCTCAAGGCGCAGGGATTCACCCTCGGTGGCCTGCACACCGACCTCGACTCCCGCGTGCTGAGCCGCGCCGGCGAGCCCATCCCCGGCCTGTTCGCCGCGGGCCGCTGCACGCACGGTCTCCACGGTGACGGCTACATCTCCGGCACCTCGCTGGGCGACGGATCGTTCTTCGGCCGTCGCGCG
>NZ_KV823912.1:0-772 GCF_001815995.1 Dietzia sp. HMSC21D01
GCTTCGCACCTCCTCGACCAGATCCGGCCTAGTCGAGTAGACCTCGATCCATCCTGTCTCGGGTTGAATCTCGAGGAACAGTGTCTCGTCGTCGGACCACAAGAAGGATGGTTCGGGGTGGAGGAACGGGTCCATGAGAGCCGCCGTGGAAGCTGATACCAGCTGGTAGTCGTAGGAGCTGCCATAGTCGCCGTCATCGACGATTGTGATAGTGCGTGCGGCGTCGGATGTTCCGATTGGATCGCCGTTCACTGTCCAGATCGCGGCTTTCCACTGCAGGACAGACGCGGTGCTGCAGTAGCGCTGCGCGATCTCGATGGCAGGGCCAGCGCTACACCCGACCAGGCGATCCACACCTATCGCCAGCTCCGGGGTGTTGGCGCTGTCGATCATCGATGTCAATCCACGGCGGGGCGGATACTGCGCACCTACACGCTCAGCGACCTCATGCCATGAGCTCCACCCGGCCACGTCGCGGCCCGTATGGAGCGTGATCGGACACAGGATCCGCACCCCGTAGGGAAAGAGATCTCGGACAGCACCCACGGTCCCGGTCTCGAGCAACGCTGCGATGCGCCCCTTGCCGCACACTGGCGACCACCCATCCATGTCGCTTCCCCTTCCTCGTCTACGTCGTATGTCGTTGGAGGGCGCGGTACAACGTTGACCGTCCGACTTCCAGATCGCGGGCGATCGCCGACGGCCCCTCCCCTGCCTCGATGCGGGCGCGAGCCTTGTCGATCTGCTCGTCAGTCAGGACGCGTTTGCGTCC
>NZ_KV823913.1:0-860 GCF_001815995.1 Dietzia sp. HMSC21D01
CCCCTGACGGCCTGTCGCCTCGTTCCACCCGCCGCGGCCGACCACGCGCCACCAGTACCCGAGATGACCCCTGTGCCCGGTGTGGCCGCAACATCCCCCGCCTGGCAGCGCGTTGGCCAGAGGGGCGACTGTGCTTCACCTGCTACAACACCGCGATCCACACCCACGGCACCTGCCCGAACTGCCGACAGGACCGGCTCCTGCCCGGCCCTCCAGGCGCCGACGGCGAACCGGTCTGCGGCACCTGCGCCGGCATCGACGTCGACTTCCACTGCCAGCGCTGCGGCGCCGAAGCAGGCCATCACCGCGGCAACCTCTGTGTCCGCTGCGTCCTGCGCGAGGACCTTCACGCCCTGCTCGGCAGTGCCCCCAGCGATCCCACACTGGCCGGTCTCGTCGACGCCCTGTGCGCCGCCGACCGACCCGAATCGATCATCACCTGGAAACGCTCACCCAAAGTGAAAACCCTGCTCACCGGACTCGGCGACGGCTCAATCCCCTGCACCCACGACGGATTCGACGCCGTCGGCGGCAAACCGGCCGAACACGTTCGTGCACTGCTACAGCACCACGACCTCCTACCCACACGGGATCCCTACTTGCCGCGGTTCGAACAGTGGATCGCCACGAAGCTCGACGGCCTGCCCGACGAGGTCCGCCAGCCCGTCCATCACTTCGCGACCTGGCATCACCTGCGCCGCATCCGAGCCAAAGCCGCCGACGGGACGCCCACCCGGGCACCGATCCATTCGGCGAAGCAAGAGATCACCGAGACCATCAAGTTCCTGAGCTGGCTGCACACCACCTATGGGCGCACTGCCGCAACCTGCACCCAGCCCGACATCGACGAGTGGCTCGCC
>NZ_KV823914.1:0-20353 GCF_001815995.1 Dietzia sp. HMSC21D01
CCTCGGCCCGGGGGTCGTCGTATCCGCGCGCCGCCCGGACGACCCCGGGCGGCAGCTCCGCCGCCGACACGTCGGGCACGGGCACGGCGCGCAGGTCCACGACCGGCAGGTCACCGTCGGTGCGGATCGCGTCGCCACCGCCGTTGCGGGAGTGGTAACCGGCCGAGAAGTTCTCCAGCACCCGCACCCCCGCCTCGGGCACGTGGTAGCGGATCGAGTCGACGATGTAATCCCGCTCGACGTCGATGTCCGCGTCGATCTTGTGGGTGACCTGGAGCGTGAACAGCGACAGGCCCACCGCGCGGTCGTACGTGCCGGCGCCCAGCCACTGCACCCGGTGACCGCCCGGCAGGAGCCAGCCGTCGGGGCAGCGCCAGAACCGGACGTGGTGCCGCCGGGACGCGTTGCCCTCGACCTCCTGCTGGTAGGCCAGGCAATGCCGCCGGCCGAAGAGCGTGAGGGGACTCACCGGCGCGGACGGGTACGACCGCCGCAGCACCGACGAGACGACGATGCCCCACGAGGACCTGACGGTGACGTCGTCGGCCAGCACCCAGCCGCAGGCCGTCATCGCCTCGTGGATCTGCCGCGCCGTGCCGTCCACCGCGAGGTTCACCGGATCCCCCAGCAGGCCGTCGGAGGTACGGGTGCGCGCGATGAAGTAGCCGGGCACGTACACCGACGTGAGGAGGGTCTGCAGCCGCGGCAACACCAGGTAGGCGACCAGCGCCCAGAACGGGACGAGCAGAAACAAGTGCCACCACGCGTGGCGCCACACGTCGTCCAGGAGCCGCCAGCCCAACCACGCCGCCGCGACCGTGGCCAGGGCGAAGAACACGGTGTCCACCACGGTTCCCGGCAGCGGCGGCCGCACCGTGTCGTCGCGGACCTTCGTCGGTGGACTGACGTAGACGGGCGGCCCGGCGGGGACCTGCTCGTCCCGGGACGCGGCCGGGGAGGTGGTCGGGGTCGCGGGCGGGGCGGCGGGGGCGGCGTCGCCGCCGGCAGCCGACGCCGTGCGCTCGCTGGTGGACATGGCTCGACGATAGCGTCCGGTACGACCCGCCGGACCGCGGATCGCTGCGAGAATATCGCCGTGCCCACGCCCGATCCGACGCCCGCGAGCAGCCTGCCCGCACACGAGGACCACCTGCGTGCGCTGGGCCTGCCGCTCATGATCGCCCCCTCGACCCGACGCCGCGAGGTCCTGTCCCGGTCCGCCGGCGTCAGCGCCGCGCTCGCCGTCGCCGGAACCGGCCTCGCGGCCGCCGACCGGTCGAACGACTACACGACCGCCCTCCTCGAGCGTGTCGGCCCGGACTCGGATCCCGAGCTGCTCGCCGCCCCCGAGCCGATCGTCCAGCTGCTCCTGCTCGCGATCGCGCTCGTGGCGATCGCCCCGCTCGTGGGGTGGCTGGTGTCGAAGACGGCCCGACGCGCCGGCCCGGCGACCGGCTCCGCCCTCGGACTGGTGTCGCTGATCGCCCTCGTCGTCGTCCCCCACGTCGCCTTCGACCCGCACGACGGCCCCTCCCACCGCACCACCCTCCTCGCCGCGGCCGCGGTGCTCGTCGGGACCTACACCGGGCTCGGGTCGCTCGTGCGCTGGTCGGCGCGCCGCGTGCGCCGGGAACTGACGACGACGGGGCCGATGGTCGCGCGCGTGCTGCCGATCCTCATGCTGGCGGTCCTGTTCCTGTTCTTCAGCGTGGAGATCTGGCAGGTCATGGTGGAACTGTCCTGGCCGCGCACCGTCGCCGTGCTGGGCGTCGTCGTGGCCCTCACCGTCCTGCTGGTCGGCATCTCGACGCGCGACGACATCCTCCACGAGCTCCGGGACCGCGGACCCGAGCACCCGCTGCGCCGCGGCGAGCGGATCAACCTCGTGTTGGTGCCGGTCGTGGCGACCCTCATCCAGGCGGCGCTGTTCGCCACGCTCGTGTTCTTCTTCCTCACGCTCGGCTGGATCGCGGTGCCCGACATCACGGAGACCCGGTGGACGCTGCGCCCCCTGAACGACACGGGCGGCCTGCTGTTCGGACTCCCTGTGAGTGTGACCCTGGTGCGGGTGTCGCTGATGCTGGCGGTGTTCTCCGCGCTCAACCTGGCCGCCGCGGCGGCCTCCGACGCCGCGCACAAGGCGCGGTTCGTGCGTCCGATGCTCGACGAGGTGGTCCGTGGCCTCGCCGCGCGGGAGGCCTACCTGAGGGCACGACGACGAGGAGGACGCTGAGCCCGGACGCCCTGACGGGCCGTCAGGGCGTTCGGAGGTCCCGGGCCCGCAGCCGGGCCGTCACGATCACGGCGGCGATCACGACCGCCGCGGCCAGGGCCAACGCGTCGGCCCCCATGACCACGTGCAGCAGGGCCCCCGCCACGCCGCCCAGCACGAGCGCCGACCACAGCGCCACCTGCTGGCGGTACGGCGCCCACGAGCCGCCGGCCAGCGCGTCGACCAGGCGGTGGGCGGACTTGACCACCGCACCCGTCATGTAGGTCACGCCCAGCGAGACCTCGCCGCCGGAGTGGAACACCGAGTTCATGGCGCCCATCGCCGTGGCCGCGACCGCCACCGACAGCGGCACCGCGAGGACCTCGACGGTGGTGAGCCGCTGCGCCACGAGAGCCGCCACCAGCAGCGCCGCGACGAGGGTGAGGACGGCCGGCCGGTCGTCGAGGTTGCGGCGGCGCGTGACGACCGCGCCGGCCACCGCGCCGGTGAAGAACGACACCAGCACGACGGCCGCGATGCCGGCGGCGCCGAGGTCGCCGTCCGCGAGCGAGACGACCATGCGCGTGGAGTTGCCGCTCATGAACGACACGAAGTAGCCGCCCACCACGAGGAACCCGACCGCGTCGACGAACCCGGCCGTGCCGGCGAGCACCACGGCGAGCACCCGTTCGCGTCTCCGCAGATCACGCATGCGCCCGCCTACCCCCGGCCCGGCCGTCGACGGCGACCGTCAGACGGGGTCGACGCCGAACAGCGCCGGCAGCGTCCCCTCGTGTGCCTCGCGCAGCTCGTCGATCGTCAGCGTGAACTGGCCCTGCACCTCGAACGTGCTCGGGTCCGGGTCGGTCACGCCGATTCGGGCATGCGGGATGTTCTGCGCGGTGAGCATCTGCTGGAAGCGGATCTCCTCGCCGCGCGGCACCGAGACGATGACGCGGCCCGAGGACTCGGAGAACAGCCACACGAACGGGTCCGCGCCCTCCGGCAGCACGATGCGCATGCCGCACTCCCCCGCCAGCGCCGACTCGACCAGCGCCTGGGCGAGGCCTCCCTCGGACAGGTCGTGGGCACCGGTGATCAGCCCGTCCTTGGAGCAGGTCGCCATGATGCGGGCGAGCGTGGACTCCCACGTCAGGTCCACGGTCGGGGGCGTCCCGCCGAGGTGGTCGTGGGCGACCTGGGCCCAGATGGAACCGTCGAACTCGTCGCGGGTCACGCCCAGCAGGTAGATGCTCTCGCCGGGGGTGTCGCCGAACGCGGTGGGCGTGCGGCGCGCGACGTCGTCGATCACGCCGAGCACCCCCACGACGGGCGTCGGCAGGATCGGCGTGGTCCCGGTCTGGTTGTAGAAGGACACGTTGCCGCCGGTGACGGGGATCCCCAGCTCGGCGCACCCGTCGGCGAGCCCGTGGACGGCCTCGCGGAACTGCCACATCACACCCGGGTCCTCGGGCGAGCCGAAGTTGAGGCAGTTGGTCACCGCGACCGGGGTCGCGCCGGTGACGGCGACGTTGCGGTAGGCCTCCGCCAGCGCGAGCCGGGCGCCCGTGTACGGGTCGAGCCGGGTGTAGCGGCCCGAGGCGTCGGTCGACAGGGCGATGCCGCGGCCGGACTCCTCGTCGATGCGAAGGACGCCGCCGTCGGCGTACTCCGCGAGGATCGTGTTGCCGCGCACGTAGCGGTCGTACTGCTCGGTGATGAACTTGCGCGAACACAGGGCGGGGCTGGAGATCATGTCCAGCAGGGTCTGCCGCAGCTCGTCACCGGTGGCCGGGCGGGCGAGGCCGGCGGTGGTGTCGGCCTGCAGGGCGTCCTGGTCGGCCGGGCGCTCGACGGGGCGCTCGTAGACCGGTCCCTCGTCGGCCAGCGACTCCGGCGGGGCGTCCACGACGATCTCGCCGCGGAACTCGATGGTGAGGCGGTCACCGTCCGTGACCTCGCCGATGTCGGCGGCCAGCACGTCCCAGCGGCGGCACACCTCCATGAACGCGTCGACGTTCTCCGGGGCCACCACGGCGCACATGCGCTCCTGCGACTCGGACGACAGGATCTCCGCGGCGCTCATGCCCTCGGCGCGCAGCGGGACGTTGTCCAGCACGATGTGCATGCCTCCGTCACCGGCCGCGGCCAGCTCAGAGGTCGCACACGCCAGGCCGGCGCCGCCGAGGTCCTGGATGCCCACGACGAGCTTCTCGCGGTACAGCTCGAGGCAGCACTCGATGAGCACCTTCTCCATGAACGGGTCACCCACCTGGACGCTGGGCAGCTTGCGCGGCTTCACGGGCGCGCCGTCCTCGCCCACGTCGAAGGTCTCCGACGCCAGGACCGACACGCCGCCGATCCCGTCTAGACCCGTGCGGGCGCCGAACAGGATGATGCGGTTGCCCGTGCCCGACGCGAACGCCAGGTGCAGGTCCTCCACCCGCATGACGCCCGCACACAGGGCGTTGACGAGCGGGTTGCCGGCGTAGGACTCGTCGAACACCGTCTCGCCACCGATGTTGGGCAGGCCCAGGCAGTTGCCGTAGCCACCGACGCCGGCCACGACGCCGGGCAGCACCCGGTGCGTGTCGTCGGCGTCCGCGGGCCCGAAGCGCAGCTGGTCCATCACGGCCACCGGCCGCGCGCCCATCGCCATGATGTCGCGGACGATCCCGCCGACGCCGGTCGCGGCGCCCTGGTAGGGCTCGATGTACGAGGGGTGGTTGTGCGACTCCACCTTGAAGGTCACGGCCCAGCCGTCGCCGATGTCGACGACGCCGGCGTTCTCGCCGATGCCGGCGAGCATGGTGGACCTCATCTCGTCGGTGGTGGTCTCACCGAAGTACTTCAGGTGCACCTTGGAGGACTTGTAGGAGCAGTGCTCCGACCACATGACCGAGTACATGGCCAACTCGGCGTCCGTGGGGCGGCGCCCCAGGATCTCGCGGATGCGGGCGTACTCGTCCTCCTTGAGTCCGAGTTCGGCCCACGGCTGGGCGAGCTCGGGGGTGGAAGAGGCGTGCGAGATGGAGTCCACGTGAGAGGTCACGGGGCCGAGTCTAGTCGGAGCCCACCGGCGGGCGAATCCGCTCCCGTGCCCCGTGACCGGCGCGGCATCCGACTAGGTGGACAGGACCTCGAACGTCAGGCCGCCGCGCTGCACCCGCTCGAGGAGCGCGTCGCCCATCGCCTGGGCGGTGGTGAGCTGACCGGAGAGCGTGGGCAGGTCGTCGAACGCCAGGCACAGCGCCGACTCGGCCAGCATCATGGACGTTTCCGTGTAACCCGGGTCCCCGCCCGAGACGCGGGTGACGACTCGCCGCCCACCGGACAGGGCGACGAAGGTGACGTCGAATGACGAGCGGGCCCGGCGGGACTCACTCGGTCCGGCGCCGCGGTCGATCCTCTTGAGGATCTGCGATCGGATCGGGCCGACCTGCGACCCCGCCGCGAGCGCGCCCACCCCGACGATCCCGGCGACGGCGGTGACGGGCGAGCCGACCGAGGCGTAGTGCGAGTAGGTAAAGTCGGGGCCGTAACTGTCCAGCGCGGCGGCCGAGCGCAGGATGACCTGCGGGTCGATGGTCGGCAGCGGCACGAGCCAACGGCCCAGCGCGCTGTCGTGGTGCGGCTTACCCGTGACCGACTTGATCCGCCGGCCGGCAACGCGCCCCTCCTTCTGCCGCCGCCGCGCGGCCGTCTTCGCCGCCTCTCGCAGTCGGGCGAACTGGCCGATCGCCGAGTGGAACGTCCCGCCCGAGAACCGGGCGTCCGCGTGGACCGCCCCGTAGACGACCGCGGGCACGCCCTCGGGCACGTGCTTCATGGTGTAGAACACGCCCATGTCGTGGGGGACCGAGTCGAAGCCGCAGGCGTGGACGATCCGGGCCCCGGAGGCGACGGCCGCGTCGTTGTGCTCGAGGTACATGCGGTCGACGAACTCGGGCTCGCCGGTCAGGTCCACGTAGTCGGTGCCTACCTCGGCGCAGGCTGCCACGAGGGGCTCGCCGTGCTCGAGGTAGGGGCCGACGGTGGTGATGACGACGCGGGCCGACAGCGCCATCTCGACCAGCGACCGCGCATCCTCGGTGTCCGCGACCACGACGCCCGGGGCGGGGACGTCGGGCATCTCGGTCGCCAGTCGCGCGACAACAGCGTCGAGCTTCGTCCGGTTACGGCCGGCGACCGCCCACGAGCCACCCACCGGCATGTTCCGCATCAGGTACTCGGCCACCAGGCCCCCGGTGAAGCCGGTCGCACCGTAGAGCACGATGTCAAAGGGGCGATCGGCCTTGTCGGACGAGGACGCGGGCTGGTTCCTGGATTCGCTCATTCCACGGTTGTACCGCATACAAGCCCTTCGTGACCGGGCCCCGATCTCGCCCGCGTGTCTGCCGTGGGACGCCGCCGAGCGCGGCGGCCGCGCACGTAGTCGGCCCCTCGCTGCGAAGATCGCGCTGTCATCCCTCGCGGCGACACCTTCAAATGGTCGTGACCACGCAGGCGATGGTCGTAACCATGTCGGCGACACCCCCGGATTCGCACGATGGCTACGACCACAATCGAGATCCCGCTCGCCGCGGATCCGCCGCACCGGTGCCAACGCACCCGCGCGCGGGTCGACGTCACTCGGCGTGGGAGAGAAGACTTTTCCCAGAGTTCTTCCTACCGACCGCCCGCACACCAGGCGGACGAAGTGCGAACACTGCGCTCACCAGCACGTTTAGTACCACAGTGATGTGCACCACTGCCTTATCGAATCCTGAGCACAACCTCGGTCAGCTGTGCACAATCATCACGCACGCGTGACCACCCGGGTCGCCGGCACCCCGCCCCACTCCCCCGGGGCGCCTACATCAAGGAGTCCCCATGGACCTCACCGGTTCGATCCTCAGAGAAACCCTTCCCCTCTCGGCCGAGATCACGAGCGGGTCGACGGGCACGGGCTCGTCTTTCATCGACACCCTCGTGGGTGCGCCGTTCACGCTCCTGAACATGGTGGCGCTTTTCGTCGGCGGTCTCGGCGGAGACATCGGCAGCTCCGGTAGCGCCGATCTCGGCACCGTCATCGGCGAGATCGCCAAGGGCATGCTGCCGGCCTGAGCGAGCATCAGCAGCGGCCAGCCCGAATGGTCGTCAACACCGAAGGGCCCGCCGGGAGAGATCCCAGCGGGCCCTTCGCATTGACTGCGGAGCGGCGTCGACCGCGGTCAGCAGCGCCTGCCTAGACCTTGACGACCGCGTCCAGCGCGGACAGGAACAGACCGAGGCCGTCGTCGGACGGGCCGGTGAGCGGGTCGATCGCGTGCTCGGGGTGCGGCATGAGGCCCACGACGCGCCCGTTCTCCGACGTGATGCCGGCGATGTGGTTGGTGGAGCCGTTGGGGGCGTCGCTGGCGAAGCGGAACACGACGCGCCCCTCGCCCTCCAGCTCCTCGATCGTGTCGGCCGTCGCCATGTAGCGCCCCTCGCCGGACTTGAGCGGGATGAGGATCTCCGCGCCCTTCTCGAAACGCGACGTCCAGGCGGTGTCGGTGTTCTCGACGCGCAGCCACTCGTCGCGGCAGATGAAGTGCATGTCGCGGTTGCGGCCCATGGCGCCGGGCAGGAGGCCGGCCTCGCAGAGGATCTGGAAGCCGTTGCAGATGCCCAGCACGGGCATCCCACCGCGGGCCGCGGTGATGACCTCACCCATGACGGGGGCCATGGAGGCGATGGCTCCGCAGCGCAGGTAGTCGCCGTAGGAGAAGCCGCCGGGCACGATCACCGCGTCGACGCCCTTGAGGTCGGCGTCGTCGTGCCACAGCGAGACGGCCTCGCCGCCGGCGCGGGTGACGGCGCGGGACGCGTCGATGTCGTCGAGTGTGCCGGGGAAGGTGATGACGCCGATCCGCGCGCTCACGAGGCGACCCCCGCGGTGTCGACGCGGACGACCTTCCAGTCCTCGATCACCGTGTTGGCCAGCAGTGACGAGGCGATCTCCTCGAGCTCGGCGTCGGTGACGGAGTCGGAGACCTCGAGCTCGAACCGCTTGCCCTGCCGGACGTCGGTGACGCCGTCGTGGCCGAGACGGCCGAGGGCGCGGTGGATGGCCTGACCCTGCGGATCGAGGATCTCGGCCTTGGGCATGACTTCGACGACGACTCGGGCCACGTGGGAACTCCTCGTTCGGGGCGGTTTCGCGGGGCGGGCCCGGACCTGCCGGGACTCACCTGTCGATCCTACCCGCAGCCGTCGCCGCGGCCGAAGCTCAGGCGGCGCCCACCAGCGCGGCGGGTGACCACTCGTAGCGCGCGACCCGCGCTCCGTACTCGCCCGTGACGAGGTCCACGGCGTCGAGCAGCGCGGCCCGCGGTGCTGTGCGGGAGAGCTGCTTGGCGGAGACGTTGAGCCTGACGAGCCCGTCGGCGGCGGTGCGGCCGGCGGCGGCGACGAGCGCCCGGCACCACCAGGCGTCGGCGACGAACCCCTCCCCGATCGACAGGGCGCGGCCGCGCTCGGTGGTGCCGCGGACGACGTCGTGGATCCCGGTGAGGGCGGCACACATCCGGAGCCCGACGTCGGGCAGGGCCCTGAGGCAGCCCGGAGAGGCGTTCCACCGCGGCGGCGCGAAGACCCGGGTCCGCAACCCCATATCGGCCATCAGCCGGTCGGCGGCGGTGAGACGCACGGTCGCCTCGGCGGGGCCGATGGACGCGAATTCCGGTCGTCGGGGCTTGGTCGCCGCGTCGTCGTAGCCGCCCAGCACGATCGCGTCACCCTGCCTGCGGCGGTGCCGCAGCCATTCCTGGGTGCCGTGGTCGGCGGCGAGCTCGTACTCGCGACCCCGTCGCGGGGCGACGAGGAGGGAGACGGGAACGGACCTGCGCTCGAGCTCACCGACGAGGTCGACGGCGTGGTCGAGGCTGGTGTCGCGCAGACCCGAGAGGGAGACGATGAGGCGCGGGGTCATGGCCGCATGCTGGCAGACCGGGGTGACATGACGACGACGACGAGGTGTACGTCTCATGGCCGGGCCCCGACGGGCCTGCTCAGGCCGTCAGATCGGGAGTGCCTCCTCGAGCGCCTCCACCAGTTCGGGGGCCCCGGGCTCGACCTTGGGCCGGAACCGGCCGACGACTTCACCCTCGGGAGAGATCAGGAACTTCTCGAAGTTCCACTGCACGTCGCCTGCCTCGCCGTCCGCGTCGGCGACCTTGGTCAGTTCGGCGTACAGCGGGTGCCGGTCCGGGCCGTTGACGTCGATCTTGGCGGCGAGCGGGAAGGTGATGCCGTACTTGCGTGCGGTGAACTCCTTGATGGCGGCCTCGTCTCCCGGCTCCTGGTTCATGAACTGATCGCACGGGAACCCGATGACGAACAATCCGCGATCGCGGTAGTCGTCGGCCAACTCCTGCAGCCCCTCGTACTGCGGGGTGAGGCCGCACTCGCTTGCGACGTTGACCACCAGGACCGCGTGGCCCGCGTAGTCGGCCATACTGGCCTGCTCTCCGTCGATGGTGGTGAACGAGATGTCGTGGACGCTGCCGTTGCTCATGTGACCCAGCCTACTCGGATACCGCTATTGACAATTCGTTGGGTTTTCCCAACACTCAGGTACATGAGTCCAGTGCGTCGGGGAGAAAAGCTCCCGATCTTCAACCGGATCGCCGTCCTGCGCGCCGAGCACCGCCTGAGCAGGGCGGCGTTGGCGGAGCGGATCGAGGTCAACCCCCAGACGGTGGGGGCGCTCGAACGCGGCGACCACTACCCCAGCCTGGATCTGGCCTTCCGGATCTGCGCGGTGTTCGACCTCCCGGTCGAGGCCGTGTTCTCCCGCGAGGAGTTCCGCCCGATGTCCGCAGAGATCTACCGCCGCGACCGAGAGGACTCGTGATGACCACGCGCACTCACGACAACCCGACCCCCGACAGCCCGACCTCCGACACTCGTACCACCGCGGAGCGGCGGTACGAGAAGAACCTGGAGCGCACCGAGATGAGCCTGCCGACCTGGCGGACGGCAGCTCGTCGCCGTCTCCTCGTCCGTCTCAACTGGGCGAGCCTGAGCATCATGGCCGCGATCGCGGTGGCCGGCTACTTCTGGTTCCCGATCATCCTGGCCTGGCTACCCATGACCGTGGTGATCTGCACCGTCTGGACCATGCTCCGGGTGACGATCGACTCCAAGGACACCGCACCCGCCCGCTACCTCGACGAGTTCGAGACCGCCACCCTGCTCCAGGCCCGGTCCCGGGCGCTCAACCTGGTGACGAGCGGAACTGTTCGTGATCTCGCTCGTCCTGATCTTCGGCTCGAGCCTGCAGCTCGGGGAGGGCCACCGTCTGGCCTACATGATGGGCGGGCTCGGCATCATCCTGTTCCTCGCCGGTGCGGTCATCCCCGCCGCCGCGATGGCCAACACCATGGAGCCCGCCGACGACCCGGCATGAGCCCGGGCGCGCCCACACCACCCCGCGGGCGAGCGCCCCACAACCCCGCCGTGGAGCGCCCCACAACCCCGGAATCCGCTACTCCCGCTCGGAATCCGCTACCCGTGTGGGAGTAGCGGATCCGAAGCGGGAGTAGCGGATCCTGGTGGCGGGTGGTCCTATCCGGCGCCGGCGGTGCGGATCGTCCACGCGTACTCGAACGCCGTCTGGCGCCACCGCTCGTAGCGACCCGACACGCCGCCGTGCCCGGCGCTCATCTCGCAGCGCAGCAGCACCGGCCGGTCGGCGGAGTTGGCCGACGGCGCCACGGCCCGCAGCTTGGCCACCCACTTGGCCGGCTCCACGTACAGCACGCGGGTGTCGTTGAGCGAGGTCACCGCGAGGATGGCCGGGTACTCCTCGGCCGCGATGTTCTCGTACGGGGCGTAGGAGGCCATGTAGTCGTAGACCTCCTCCGAGTGCAGCGGGTCGCCCCACTCGTCCCACTCGATCACCGTCAGCGGCAACTCCGGCATGAGGATCGAGGTGAGCGGGTCGACGAACGGCACCACGGCCTGGATCCCCGCGAACAGGTCGGGGGCGAGGTTGGCGACCGCCCCCATGAGCAGGCCGCCCGCGCTGCCGCCCTCGGCGACCAGCCGGTCCGGCGCGGTGAGTCCCGAGTCGACGAGGTGCCGCGCGCAGTCGACGAAGTCGGTGAAGGTGTTGCGCTTGGCCAGCTTCTTGCCGTTCTCGTACCAGAGCCGGCCCATCTCGCCGCCACCGCGCACGTGCGCCACGGCATAGGCCATCCCCCGGTCGAGCAGCGACAGCCTGGCCACCGAGAACGCGGGATCGATGCTCGACTCATACGAACCATAGCCGTACAGCAGGGTCGGTACCTGCTCGTCGGCGTCGACGCGGGCGGCGGTGTCGGTCGACATCACGAGTGAGATCGGCACGCGCGTGCCGTCCCCGGCGGTCGCCCATTCCCGACGCTGCACGTAACCGCTCGGGTCGTAGCCGCCGAGCACCTCCTGCTCACGCAGCAGCGTGCGTTCGCCGGTCGTCAGGTCGAGCGAGTAGACCCGCCCCGGTGTGACGAACGAGCCGTAACCGAACCGCAGGACCGGCGAGTTCCACTCCGGGTTCGATCCGGGACCGGAGGTGAACAGCTCCTCGTCGAACTCGACGGGCTCGAAGCGCGAGTACCCACCGGTCCCCGCCGTGGAATCCGGGTCGATCGGCATGAGCGCGAAGCGCGGCAGCGCCCCCTCGCGGTAGCCCAGCACCAGCACCCGGGCGAAGGCGTCCACGCCCTCGACGCGGACGTCGTCGCGGTGCTCGACGAGCGTGCGCAGGTCCCGCAGCGAGCCCTCGATCGGGCCCGCGGGCGCCTCGGCCACCACGTAGTTCGGCGCGCCGTCGTTATGCGTGACGAGGAACCGGTCCTCCCCGCCGATCACCGCGTGCTCGACGTCGTACTCCACGCCCTCCTCGCGCGGCCGGACGCACCAGAACTCACCCGCGGGATCGCTCGAGTCCAGACACCACACCTCGGTGGTGATCTTGGAACCCGCCGCTATCTGCAGGTACTTCTCGCTGCGGGTCTCGCCCACCCCGATCCAGTAGGACTCGTCGGGCTCGTGGAACACCTCGTCGTCGTCGTCCCTCGTCGTCCCGAGGCGGTGACGCCAGACGGTGTCCGGTCGCCACGCGTCGTCGACGGTCACGTAGAACACGTACCGGCCGTCGCGAGACCAGGTCACGCCCGCCGCGATGCCGGAGATCTCCTCGTCCGGCGCGGTGACCTCGGCGTCCAGCGAGCGGAAGCGCAGCGTGTAGCGCTCGTCGCCCTCGGTATCGGTGGCCCACGCCAGCATCGTCCCGTCGTGACTGACCGAGAAGGCGCCGAGCGCGAAGTACTCGTGCCCCTCGGCCTCGGCGTTTCCGTCCATGAGCAGTTGCTCGCCGGGCAGTTCCTCGTCCGGGGAGACCTCCGGCGGCGCCCACCCGGCCGGGTCCGCGGGGTCGTCGACGTACTGCTGCGGAACCGGCACGCGACAGTGCTTCGCGTACGAGCGGCCCTCCTCCGTGCGCGAGAAGTACCACCAGCCGCCGGAGCGCACGGGGACCGACATGTCGGTTTCCTTCACGCGCGAGCGGATCTCCTCATAGACCTCGTCCTCCAGCGGCTTGAAGTCGGCGGTCATGGCGTCGGTGTAGGCGTTCTCCGCCTCCAGGTACTCGCGCGTCGCCGGGGCATCCTTGTCGCGCAGCCACTCGTAGTCGTCGACGAAGACGCGACCGTGGTGCTCGCGCCGGTGCGGGCGACGCTCGGCCACGGGCGGCGCGGGCGGGGTCGTCGGAGTCGCGGGCGAGGTCGACTCGGTCGCGGAACTCCGCGAGGTGGCGTCGAAGGCGCTCACGCGTCGTCACCGCCGATCCAGTCCGCGAACGACAGACCGGAGATCCGCTCATACGCCTCGATGTACCGCTCGCGCGTGGCGGCCACCACCGCGTCGGGGAGCACCGGCGGAGGGGTGTCGGCATCCTTGTTCCAGCCCGCCTCCGGCCCGGTCAGCCAGTTGCGCACGAACTGCTTGTCGAAGCTCGGCTGCACGCGGCCCGGCGAGTAATCGTCGGCCGGCCAGTACCGGGACGAGTCCGGCGTGAGCACCTCGTCGGCGAGGATCAGCTCCCCGTCGGCCAGCCCGAACTCGAACTTCGTGTCCGCCAGCAGCACGCCACGGTCGGCTGCGATCTCCGCGGCCCGCGAGTAGATGTCGAGGGTCTCCGACCGCAGCCGCTCGGCGAGCTCGTCGCCGACGATGCGGGTGAGCTGGTCGAACGAGATGTTTTCGTCGTGGTCCCCCACCGCCGCCTTGGTGGCCGGGGTGAAGATCGGTTCCGGCAGCTTGCTGGCCTCCACCAAGCCGTCGGGCAGCTCGATGCCGCACACCGTGCCCGATTCGCGGTACTCGGTGATGCCCGACCCGGTCAGGTAACCGCGGGCGACACACTCCGCCTGGACCATATCGAGCCGACGCACCACCATCGCGCGCCCCAGCACCTCGGCCGGGATGCGCTCGTCGTCGAGTGGTCCCGCCAGGTGGTTGGGCACGTCGAGCGCGTCGAAGAAGAACGCGCTCATCGCGGTGAGCACCCGGCCCTTGTCGGGGATGGGAGTCCCGAGCACGTGGTCGTACGCCGAGATCCTGTCGGTGGCCACCATGAGCAGCGTCTCGTCGTCGATCTCGTACATCTCGCGGACCTTCCCGGAGACGAGGTGGCGGTAGGAGGACAGATCGGGTCGCATGACGGCCAGCGTAGCCGGACGACGATCACCGACGAGGCGGTGCGTCGAGCCGGCCGGCCCCGCGCGGAGACTCAGCCCAGCCGGGCGTCGAGCCACTCCCCCAGAGCCGCGTACGCCTCGTCCGCGCAGAGGTCGTTGAACAGTTCGTGCAGCCCGCCCTCGATCTCCCGGTAGGTGATCTCCGGGCGCGGATCGTGATCCGTGCCTGCAACCTGCGCGAACCGGCGGGACCCCGTCGGGGAGGTGATGGTGTCGGCGGAACCGTGGAGGATGAGCGTGGGCAACCGCAGGGACCGGGAACGCTCGATCAGCCTGGCGCCGCCAGCCAACATCGTCCCCGCGGTCAGCGCCGGCACCCCGGATTGGTGCACCAGCGGGTCCGAGCAGTAGTCCTCCACGTACTCGGGCACCCGCGAGATGTCGTTCGCATCCAGTTTCTCGACCGGAAGGAACGGCAGCAGGCGCGCGACCACGGGAGCGACCGCCTTGAGCGCCGCTGGCGTGCCCTCACCCACGGCGAGCGCCGGCGAGGACAGGATGAGCCCTTTGAGGTCCCAGGGTCTCCTGAGCGCGGATTCACCGGCCACCTGCCCGCCCATGGAATGCCCCATGAGCAGTCTCGGGAGGGCGTCGGCTCCGGCCCCCTCCTCCGACCGGGACCACTCAGCCACCGCGTCACGCACCGCCAGGTTGTCCTCGATGTGGGTTTCCATCGCGACTTTGAATCGCGGCCCCGGGGCGCTGCCGTGACCACGCAGGTCGTAGGTCGCGACCGTGATCCCGCGATCGGTGAGGAACCGGATGGTTCGCGCGTAGCGACCGGAGTGTTCGCCGAAGCCGTGGACCAGCACCATCAGAGCCCTCGGCTCGTCGGCGTGGTGCAGCTTCGCCTGTAGTCCAGAGGTGCCGGGGACGGGGATCACGGTCTCGTACATGGTGATGAGACTAGTGCCCGCCCGCGCCGACCAGGGGCCGATCGCCGGGCGGTCCTCAGATGCCGAGCTGACGCAGGATGAGGCTGTCCACGCCCAGTGACATCAGCGAGAAGGCGATAGGTACCTGGAACTGCTCCATGAACGCCGCCGGGTCGATCCCGACCGCCGAACTCGCGGTGGCGAGTCCTGACTGGATCGCACCGGAGGACCGGGTGTTCCAGGGAGGCGAGCAAGGGCGGGGTCGAGGCGCCATCTCCAGGAGCGGCTGCCCGGAGGCCAACACTCCCGCCCCCGACGATGGCGTCTGGCCCCCGCGCCGGGGCAGGCGAGGCGCCATCCCCGGGAGCGGCTGCGCGGTCCCCGGGGCGGCGCGTCAGCCCCTAACCGCGAGGCGGACGCGACCCGCTCGGGTTCTACAGAATCGAGCCCGGCGCGTAGCCGGCGGCCTCTGGGTGACGGGCGACGAGCGCCTCGACGCGGGCGACCACGGCATCGACCTGGTCGCCGGCCGCACCGATGAACGCCGCGCGGTCCGCCAGCGCCTCCTCCAGCGCCGGACGGCCCAAAGGCAGCCGCTCGTCCGCGGCGAGCCGCTCGATGAGGTCGGGCTCGCGACCCTTCTCCCGCATGGCCAGGGCCACGGCGACGGCGTTCTCCTTGATCGCCTCATGGGCGAGCTCGCGACCGACGCCCGCGCGCACCGCGGCCATGAGCACCTTGGTGGTGGCGAGGAACGGCAGGTAGCGCTGCAGCTCCTTGTCGATCACGGCGGGGTAGGCGCCGAACTCGTCGAGCACAGTCAGGAAGGTCTCGAACATCCCGTCCAGCGCGAAGAACGCGTCGGGCAGTGCGACGCGTCGGACGACCGAGCAGAACACGTCCCCCTCGTTCCACTGCGCGCCCGCGAGCTCGGCGGCCATGGACCCGTAACCGCGCAGGACGACCTGGAGGCCGTTGACCCGTTCACACGAGCGGGTGTTCATCTTGTGCGGCATCGCCGAGGAGCCGACCTGCCCGGGCTGGAACCCCTCGGTGACGAGCTCGTGACCGGCCATGAGTCGGATGGTCTGCGCGAGCGAGGACGGGCCCGCCCCGAGCTGGACGAGCGCGGAGACGACCTCGTGGTCCAGCGACCGCGGGTAGACCTGCCCGACCGAGTCGAAGGTGCGGGCGAAGCCCAGGTGCTCGGCGATCCGCCCCTCGAGCTCGGCCATCTTGGCGGCGTCACCGCCGAGGAGGTCGAGCATGTCCTGGGCGGTGCCCATGGGGCCCTTGATGCCGCGCAGCGGATACCGCTCGAGGAGCGACTCGACCCGCTCGAGGGCGACCAGCAGCTCGTCGGCGGCGGAGGCGAAGCGCTTACCGAGGGTGGTCGCCTGCGCGGCGACGTTGTGGCTGCGTCCCGCCATGACCGTGTCGCGGTGGGCCACGGCGTGCTCGGCCAGGCGACGGGCCGCGGCGACGCCCCGGTCGCGCACCAGCTCGAGCGAGCGCACCACCTGCAACTGCTCGACGTTCTCGGTGAGGTCACGGCTCGTCATGCCCTTGTGGATGTGCTCGTGCCCGGCGAGGTCGTTGAACTCCTCGATGCGTGCTTTGACGTCGTGCCGGGTGACCCGCTCGCGCTCGGCGATCGACGCGAGATCGACGCGGTCGACCACCGCCTCGTAGGCCTCGATCACGCCGTCGGGGACGTCGATCCCCAGGTCCCGCTGCGCGCGGAGTACCGCGATCCACAGCTGGCGCTCGAGCACGATCTTGTGCTCGGCGGACCACAGCGTGGCCAGGTCAACGCTCGCGTAGCGCGAGGCGAGGACATTGGAGATCCGGGGCTTTGCGGCCCGGGCGGGCGAGGCGTTCTGGGCGGTCACGCCCCCAGTATCGCAGCCCGTTCAGGAGATGACCGAGCCGCCGGTGGACCCGGCGAGGATCTCGCGGGCATTGAGGTAGACCTGCTCGACCGTCAGCGGCGCCTGCAGCAGCAGCCACGGCCGGGTGATGAAGACGCTGACGGTGATGATCTCGGCTGAGCCCATGCGCCGACGGTAGCCGCCCGGCGTCACCGGCGGGGACGCCGCGTCCACGGGGCCCACGGCGCACACGGACGGGCGCCTACGGGGCCAGTTCCGCCTCGAGCCGGTCCATGGCCTCGGCGATCTCGTCGGTCGCCCCCGCGAAGCTCAACCGCACCGTGTGCCGGCCGTCGACGGTGTCGAAGTCGACGCCCGGCGTGAGCGCGACCCCGGTGCGGTCGAGGATCCGCGCGCACCACGCCACCGAGTCGTCGGTCCAGCGGGAGACGTCGAAGTAGGCATAGAACGCGCCGTCGGGTGGGGCGACCTCCTTCACCCCCAGATCGACGAGCCGACGCAGCACGAGGTCCCGGTTGCGGGCGTAGCGCTCGACGTGGAGGTCGAGCTCGGCGGTCGAGTCGTCGGTGAAGGCGGCGACGGCCGCGAACTGCGCGTCGGCGGGTGGGCAGATCGTCAGGTTGCCCACGAGCCGGTCGACGGGGTCCCGCAGGTACTCCGGCAGCAGCATCCACCCGATCCGCCAGCCGGTCATGGAGAAGTACTTGGACACCGAGCCCATGACCACCGCCTCGCGGCTGGCCCGCCAGGCGCTCGCGCACTCCCGGCCGTAGGTGACGCCGTGGTAGATCTCGTCGCTGATGAGTAGCGTGCCGTTCGACTCGCACCACCGGGCAAGCGCGGCGAGCTCGTCCGCGTCGATGATCGTGCCGGTGGGGTTGGCGGGGCTGGCGACGGTGAGCCCGGCGGGGGCGCGCCCGAGCTCCGCCGTGGCCGCCTCGAGTTGCGCGACGGTGGGCTGATACCGCGTGTCCGCCCCGCACGCGATCTCGTGGACGTGGCACCCCAGCGCCTGGAGGGTGTTGCGGTAGGCGGGGTAGCCGGGGCGCGCCATGACCACGATGTCGCCGGGGTCGAAAGCGGCGAGGAAGAGGGCGGTGAAGCCGCCGGAGGAACCGGTGGTGACGACGACGTCGTCGGCGCGCACGTCGAGCCCGTCCCGTCGCCGGTGATACGCGGCGATCGCCTCGCGGAGGGGCCGGATGCCCACGGCCTCGGTATAACCGAGGATCTCGGTGTCCAGGGCCCGGTGGGCCGCGGCCAGTACCGGCGCCGGGGCCGGGGTCGAGGGCTGCCCGGCGCATAGGGAGATCACGTCCCCGTGGGTCTCCTGGCGCCTGGCCGCGGCCGCGAGGACGGTCATCACGTGGAACGGCTCGACAGCCGAGCGGCGGGAGGGTTCGCGTGGGACGGACATGCCCCGACGCTAGCGCCCCGATCGGCGGTGTCCACCACGGGCCGGTCGGTGGGATGCCGGGGGCGCGCCGGCGGACCAGCGGCGGACCCGTCGCAGGTCGACGGGTCCGACCCGGGTTCCGCGCACTGTTCGAGGCCGCGGGATCCGTCAAGGTCGCGGGCACGTCGTCGGTGACGGCGGGCTTCCCCCGGATCGTGATGAGGCGCGAACTCGGGGGAGACCGCGCTCGCGGTCTCCCGCGCCCCGTCCGTCAGACGGTCAACCCGAACACCCATACCAACAACGTCATGGTGACCAGCGTGATGAGCAGGATCCCGATGAGGTTGAGCCACAGACCGCCCCGGATCATCTGACCGATCGTCACGTAGCCGGAGCCGTAGGCGATCGCGTTGGGCGGCGTCGCCACGGGGAGCATGAACGCGCACGTCGCGGCCAGCGCCACCGGCACCGCGAGCAGCATCGGGTCGAGCCCGAGGCCCAGGGCGACGCCGCCGGCGACCGGCAGGAACGTCGCGGCGGTGGCGGTGTTGCTGGTCAGCTCGGTGAGGAAGATGATCCCCGTGGTGGCCACCACCACCAGCAGGATGACCGGCAGGGCGCCCAGCGCACCGGCCTGCTCGCCGATCCAGTCGGTGAGACCCGAGCCGGAGAACTGCGAGGACAGCGCCAGTCCGCCGCCGAACAGCAGGAGCACGCCCCAGGGCAGTGCCAGCGCGGCGTCCCAGGTGAGCAGTCGCACGCCGCGCTGAGACCCGGCGGGCAGCAGGAACAGCAGCAGGCCGGCCGCGAGCGCGATGCCCGCGTCCGAGATCGGCGGCTCCTCGAACACCAGCGGGACCGCCACCCACGCCACCGCGGCCGCCGCGAACACGACCAAGACGCGCTTCTCGCCGGACGACGTCGGGCCGAGTCTGCGCAGCTCGTCGTCGAACAGCTTGCGCCCACCGGGGATCCGCTCTATCTCCGGCCTGAACAGGACCTTGGTGAGCAGCAGCCAGGTGATCACCAGCATGACCACCGCGAGCGGCAGCCCGACCAGCATCCACTGGCCGAAGCCCAGCTGGATGTCGTGCTCGGCGCTGAGATATCCGGCGAGCAGGGTGTTCGGCGGGGTCCCGATGATCGTCGCCAGTGAGCCGACGGACGCCGCGTAGGCGATGCCGAGCATGAGGGCCGTGCCGAAGTTCGACTTGATCACCGCCTCCTTCACCGCATCGGAGGTCGGATCCGCCTGCGGGTCCATCTCGGGCATCGCGGTCTTCCCGTCGCCGTCGCCGCCGCTGAGTTCGGAGGCCAGCATCAGCACGGACACACCGATCGGCAGCATCATCACGGCCGTCGCGGTGTTCGACACCCACATGCTCAGGAACCCGGTCGCGATCATGAACCCGGCGATCACGCTCGTGGACCGGGTGCCCATCGCGCGCACGGTGAGCAGGGCGATCCGCCGGTGCAGGTTCCACCGCTGCATGGCGATCGCGATGAGGAACCCGCCCATGAACAGGAAGATGATGTTATTGCCGTACTGGGCGCCGACGTCGTCGACCGAGATGTCCTCCCCGAGCACCGGGAACGCGATGAGCGGCACCAGCGCGGTGGCGGGGATGGGGATGCACTCGGTCATCCACCAGATGCCCAGCAGCACGGCCACCGCCGCGGTGAGGCGCGCGTTGTGCTCGAGATCCCCCGGCATGACCAGGTAGACGAGCGCGGCGACCGCCAGCCCCGCGATCGTGCCCACGACGCTCCGGATGAACTCCGCGCGCGGCACGGCCTCGTCGAGCTCGCCAGGTGACTTCTGATCGACCTCGACCCCGCGATGGGGGTCCGGCTCCAGCCCACGCAGGTGCGGCGCCATGAGGAGTCGGCGATCCTCGGCACCGTCCTCCGTCGGGCGGACCGTGTCGTCGCCCCTCCGATCGTCGTCCCCGGTGACCATGTCGCCTCCCTCTCTTCCGTTACCGACCGTCGTCGGTTCAGTTTCCGGCACTCACGATCCGAGCGGTACCGATCCGAGCGCGCCGGACCCGAGCGACAGCGAGCCGTCCGGGGCCACCTCGAGCCCGAACACCGCGAGCTCCTGCGCCACACCGCCGGCGGGTCCGATCGAGACCACCAGCTCGTGGCGGCCGGCGGCCAGCGGGCGGGGCGGGCGCAGGGTCAGGGTGCGGTCGAGCGCTCCCCCG
>NZ_KV823915.1:0-2129 GCF_001815995.1 Dietzia sp. HMSC21D01
GCCCGGCGGCCGCAGCCGCCGGGCGGTCGCCCGAGCAGACCAAGCGTGCGCGGTCAGTGCAGCTAGCTCCACTTCTCGACGAAGGCCAGGGTGGCCGCGTTGGCGGTCTCGGGGTCCGAGGCGGTGAGGAAGTGCTGGCCGCCCTCGACGATCTGGAGTTCGGCGGAGGGTGAGCCGGTGAAGCGGGCGATGCCGTCCTCGGCGTTGGCCACGGAGTACACGGAGTCGGCGGTGCCCTGCAGCCAGAGGACAGGGCACACCACGTCGCCGAGGCGGGCTTCGAGGCCGTCGCGGTCGCGCAGGTTGACCGAGGCTGTGCGGAGGCGGTGCCGGCCGTCGTCGCCGGTGTAGTTCTGGCGGTACGTGTCCAGCCAGAACTGCTTCTCGGAGTCCGACACGTCGTCCCCGAGGCCGGCGGCCAGGACGCCGAGGACGAACTCGTCGTCGACAAGCCACTCGTCCCCGACGGGGGCGGCGAGGGCGTCGATCGCGGGTGTGCAGAAGCCGGAGCCGTCCCAGCAGCCGCGCTCCATGCTGGCCTGGCTCTCGTAGTCCATGGAGGTGCCCACCACGACGATGCCGCGGATGGCGTCGGGGTCGAGCAGTGCCATGCGGGTGGCGATCCAGCCGCCCTGGGAGGTGCCCAGCGCGAACGCCATGTCGATGTCGAGCGCCTGCATCACCTGGAGTGCGGCGATCGCGCTGTCCCAGTAGGTGAAGTGCCGGTAGCGGGAGCGGGTGGCGCCGTGCCCGTAGGGCTCGATCGCGAGCAGGTTCATGCGGGAGCCGAGCTCGTCGCTGGCGAACTGCGGCCGGTACAGCTCGACTGAGGTGGGGAAGGAGTTGATCATCACCAGGGTGGGCAGGGAGGGGTCGTACTCACGGCCGAACCGGTAGCCGATGGTCGAGCCGCCGAGGTGGGGGACGTCGATGGTCTGGGTGGTCATGGCGCTCCTAGTGAGGGGAACTAAGGGGTTCCTCGACAATAGGAGGATCGCCGCGTGTGTAGTAGACGAATCAGCGAGGCGACCTCTCGCTACCGCTCTCCCGAGGGGGCGCCAACGTCGCGCCAGGGCGGACCCGGCCTACGGAGAGCTATCCGCGACCCCGCCACGCCGACCGACCGGAGGATGGCTCAGCCGATCACGCCCGCCAGTCCCCGCCCGAGCAGGCTGAGCGCGCCGACGGACACCACGACGATCGCCACCTTCCGCCCCACGGCCGCGGGCACCCGCCGCGCGACCAGGCCGCCGATGACGATGCCGACCGGCACCATCGCCACGACCAGCCCGACCACCGCCAGCGGCAGTTCGGACACCGGCGCGGCCCCGAGCCCGACCTTGACCAGGACGGACACCAGGCCCATGGTCCCGAAGATCGGCTGCAGGGTCGCGGCGAACGAGCGTTGCTGCCAGTTGGTGGCCTGCGCGTAGACCAGCATGGCGGGCGCGGCGACGCCCACGGCGGTGTTGAGGAACCCGCCGGCGGTGCCGGCCGCGGCGGCGGGGAGGCGACCGCTCATGGGCGGGATCCGCACCAACGCGGTCGTCAGCAGCGTGCCGATCAGCGCGACGCCGATGATCACCTCGAGCCAGTGGCGGTCCGCGGCGCCGACCAGGAGTGCGCCGGGCACGGAACCCACGACGATCAGGGGAGCGAGGCGGCGGTAGCGGTGCCAGTCGATGTCGTGGCGCAGCGTGATCCCGATGAGCACGGCGGAGACGACGGTCGTAATGTTGGTCAGCAGCACGCCGGTGACGGGCCCGAGCAGCAGCGCGAGCGTCGGCGAGACCACGAGCCCGACCCCCATCCCGCTGACCCGCTGCAGCACGGTCCCGAGGATGACGGCCGACGCCGCCACGAGCAGGAGCAGGGGCGCGACGTCGGCGGGCATGGGGAACAGCATTCCAGGTGCCTCCGGCGGGGCCGCCGGCCGATCGGTGGGCTGGCGCAGCCTGGCACGTCGATGGGGGTCGCCGTGGGTATGTGACGACGACGAGGTTTTAGCCCTCGTGGACAATGGGACGGTAGTCGAGCTGCCGTGGCATCGGCGCGGAGCAACCTCCCTGGGTCGTGACGAATCCACCGAGACGTCGCCGAGCCCGGGTGATTCATGGGAATCTGCGGAT
>NZ_KV823916.1:0-35449 GCF_001815995.1 Dietzia sp. HMSC21D01
GCGCCGCCGGTGAGGGCCGCGCCGGCGACGGTGCCGGCGACGAGGCGGCCCACGGCGTTGGAGGAACGGGCTGCACGGTGGCGACCGGCGGTCGCGCCGGAACCCTCGACGCCGAGTCGGTCTGCGAGCTCGGCGAAGGTGATGCGAGTGGCGTCGGACATCAGGGGAAACCTCGGGGTTAGAGGGGTGAAGCGGTGAGCCGACCGGCTTCCCCGGTGGCCTCCAAGAAGGTAACAGAATTGTCTCGGCGCTGTCACGTCAAAAGCACGAACTCAGACGAAAGCACCGGTGAGCGGGGGTGCTCACCGGCGCTTCCGGGTGTTATCAGATGGTGACTACAGGCGGTCGACGCCTCGTCCCCGCCCTGTTCAGTGGTCGGCCTCGCCGATCCGGTGCACGAGGATGAAGTTGGTCGACCCCTCCACCCCCGGCACGTTGCCGGCGACGATCACGATGAGGTCGTCCTCGTTGTATCCCTCGACCGGGAGCAGGAGTTCGTCGGTGACCTTCACCAGCTCCGCCGTCTCGGTGACGCGGTCGGTGAGGAAGGTCTCGGTTCCCCACGTCAGCGACAGCTGACTGCGGATGCGCGGATCGCCGGTGATGGCGATGAGTGGCAGGTGACTGTGCAGGCGGGCGAGACGCCGGACGGTGTCACCGGTGGAGGTGACCGCGACGAGCGCCTTCGCCCCGAGCCGCTCGCCGATCTCGCGCGCCGAGTACGAGATCACGCCACGCTTGGTGCGCGGGATGTGGACCAGGTCGGGTGCGGCGGTGGAATCCGACTCCACAGCCAGCGCGATCGAGGACATCGTCCGCACGGCGTCGATGGGGTACTTGCCCACGGAGGTCTCGCCGGAGAGCATGACCGCGTCCGCCCCGTCGAGGACCGCGTTGGCCACGTCGGAGGCCTCCGCCCTCGTGGGCCGGGAGTTGGTGATCATCGACTCGAGCATCTGCGTGGCCACGATGACCGGCTTGGCGTTCTCGCGGGCGATCTGGATGGCCCGCTTCTGGACCAGCGGGACCTCCTGCAGCGGCAGCTCAACGCCCAGGTCCCCGCGCGCCACCATGATGGCGTCGAACGCCAGCACGATGGACTCGAGGTTCTTGACGGCCTCGGGCTTCTCGAGCTTGGCGATGACGGGGACGTGGATGCCCACCTCGTCCATCACCTCGTGCACGAGGTCGACATCCGCGGGGGACCGCACGAAGGACAACGCGATGAAGTCGACGCCCAGAGCGAGGGCGAACCTCAGGTCGGCGATGTCCTTCTCGCTCAGTGCGGGCACGGAGACGTTCATGCCCGGAAGCGAGACGCCCTTGTTGTTGGACACGGTGCCGCCCTCGGTGACGACGCAGCGCACGTCGTCGCCCTCGACCCGCTCGACGGTCAAGCCGATGTTCCCGTCGTCCACCAGCAGGCGGTCCCCCGGGCGCGCGTCGGCCGCGAGACCCTTGTACGTGGTGGAGACGCGGTCCTTGGTGCCCTCGACGTCCGCGACGGTGATGACGACGTGGTCGCCCTCCGCCCACTCGTGCCGGCCCTCGATGAACCGGCCCAGCCTGATCTTGGGGCCCTGGAGGTCCGCGAGCACGCCGACCGCGCGTCCGGACTCGTCGGAGGCCTTGCGGACCCACTTGTAGTTGGCCTCGTGGTCGGCATGCTCTCCGTGACTGAAGTTGAGGCGGGCGACATCCATCCCCGCGTCGACCAGCTCACGGATGCCGGCCTCCGAGGCGACAGCGGGACCCAGGGTGCAGACGATCTTGGTACGACGATTCACCCGACCCAATCTAGTCCCCTCGACCGGCTGGCCGGTTAACCCGACGTCAACGGCCGGACAACGGGGGTGCGTCCGTCGGGCCGTCCCCCACCGACTCGTCCACGGGATCGCCGAGAGCGCGCAGCTCCGAGGGGGCCTCACGGCCGCGGCGGGCACGCCAGAAGTACAGCAGCGCGGCGATCATGACGACCAGCGACACGATCGTGTTGATCCGGAGGCCGAACACCTCGGTGGCGGCGTCGGCGCGCAGCAACTCGACCCAGAACCGGCCGAAGCAGTACAGCGCCACGTAGAGGGCGAAGAGCCGGCCGTGTCCGAGCCTGAACCGGCGGTCGATCAGCACCAGCGCGACCGCGACGAGGACGTTCCACAGCAGTTCGTAGAGGAACGTGGGGTGCACCGTCGCCAGCACCTGCCCGGTGGAACGCCCGATGGTCTCGGAGTAGCCGTACGCCTCGTCGTAGCGCTGGTAGATCTCCAGGGCCCACGGCACGCCTGTCTCGCGTCCGTAGAGCTCCTGGTTGAAGTAGTTCCCGAGACGGCCGATGCCCTGCGCGAGGACGACGCCCGGCGCGATCGAGTCCCCCAGTGCGCCGAGGGCCCGGATCCCCTGCTGCCGGAGTCCGATGTAGGCCCCGAGCGCACCGAACGCGACGGCGCCCCAGATGCCCAGACCGCCGTCCCAGATCTTCAGCGCGTCGACCGGGTTACGGCCCTCACCGAAGTAGCGGTACCAGTCGGTGGCCACGTGGTAGATGCGCCCGCCGATGAGCCCGAACGGGATCGCCCACAGCGCGGTGTCGAGCACGACCCCCGCCCGCCCGCCACGCGCGACCCAGCGCTTCTCGCCCCACCAAACCGCGATGACGATGCCGAGGATGATCCACAACGCGTAGGCGCGCAGCGGGAACGGGCCGATCTCCCACACGCCTTGGGGAGGGCTCGGGATCACGACGACACTCCGCGGCGACGGACACCCTCGGCCAGCTCCGCCGTCAGACGCCTGAGCGCGTCCGGCCCCTCGGTCGCCGCCGTGATGAGCGCCGAGCCGACGATGACGCCGTCGGCGTAGGAGGCGATCTCGGCGGCCTGGTCGCCGTTCCGCACACCCAGACCCACACCACAGGCCAGATCGGATATCTCGCGTACGCGCCGGGTGAGCGTGCGCGGCGCGTCCGAAACGACGTCCCGCGCGCCGGTCACCCCCATCACCGCCTGGACGTAGACGAAGCCACCCGTGCGCGACAGCGTCATCGCCAGCCGTTCCGGGGTGGACGACGGGGCCACGAGGAAGACCCGGTCGATGCCGTGCGCATCGGAGGCGGCGATCCAGTCGTCCGCCTCGTCGGGGATGAGGTCGGGAGTGATCACGCCGGTGCCGCCGGCCGCCGCGAGATCGGCGGCGAAGCGGTCGACCCCGTATTGCAGGACGGGGTTCCAGTAGGTCATCACCACGGGCACCGCGCCGGCGTCAGCGACCGCCCGGACGACCTCGAAGGTGTCCGCGACCCGGAATCCCGCCTCGAGGGCGGTGTCCGCGGCGGCCTGGATGGTGGGGCCGTCCATCATGGGGTCGGAGTAGGGGATGCCGACCTCGATGATGTCGCAGCCGCCCTCGACCATCGTCCGGACGGCCTCGATCGATCCCTCGAGGGTCGGGTACCCGGCCGGGTAGTAGCCGATGAGCGCGGCCCGGTTCTCCGCCCGGCACCGCTCGAACACGTCGCTGAGAACGCTCATCCCTCGACTCCCCCGTCCGCGTACGCACCCTCGCCGTCGTCGGCACCCCGGCTCGAATCCACCCCGGCCTCCGGCGGCTCACCACCGCCCAACAACCCGAACCACCGCGCGGCGGTGTCGACGTCCTTGTCCCCGCGGCCGGAGACGTTAACCAGGATCAGGCCGACCCCCTCGGCGGCGAGCTGGGCCGCTCCGGCGACCGCATGTGCGGACTCGATGGCCGGGATGATGCCCTCCGTACGGCACAACTGCGCGAAGGCGTCCATGGCCTGGGTGTCGGTGATCGGCCGGTATTCGGCGCGACCGATATCCGACAGCCGCGAGTGCTCCGGCCCGACGCCCGGGTAGTCCAGGCCGGCGGAGATGGAATGCGACTCGATCGTCTGACCGTCCTCGTCCTGCATGAGGTGGGCGTACGAGCCCTGGAACACGCCGGGCCGGCCGGCGTTGACGGTCGCCGCGGTACGCCCGGTCTCCACACCGTCACCGCCGGCCTCGCAGCCGACGAGGCGCACGGACTCGTCCTCGATGAACGGGTGGAACAGGCCGATCGCGTTGGAACCACCGCCGACGCAGGCGACCGCGGCGTCCGGCAGCCGTCCCGCCTGCTCGAGGATCTGCACCCGCGCCTCGGCACCGACGATCCGCTGGAAGTCGCGGACCATCGTCGGGAACGGGTGCGGCCCGGCCGCCGTGCCGAACGCGTAGTAGGTGTCGTCGGCGTGCGCGACCCAGTCGCGCATCGCCTCGTTGATCGCGTCCTTGAGCGTGGCCGAGCCGATCTCGACGGCCTCGACCTCCGCGCCCAGCAGACGCATCCGGGCGACGTTGAGCGCCTGACGACGCACGTCCACCGCGCCCATGTAGATCTTGCACTCCAACCCCAGCAACGCACACGCAGTGGCGGTGGCCACCCCGTGCTGGCCGGCGCCGGTCTCCGCGATGACGCGGTTCTTACCCATCCGCTGGGCGAGCAGCGCCTGACCGAGCACGTTGTTGATCTTGTGCGAGCCGGTGTGGTTGAGGTCCTCGCGCTTGAGGAAGACCCGGGCGCCGATCTCCTCGCCGAACCGCGTGGCCTCGTACAGAGGGGACGGCCGACCCGAATAGTGCTTCTGCAGCCGGTCCAGCTGGTCGAGGTACTCCTCGTCCGCGCGGGCCTTGGCGTAGGCGTCGGTCACCTCGTCCACGACCGCCATCAACGCCTCGGGAACGTAACGGCCCCCGAACGGCCCCCAGTGGCCGCGCTGGTCAGGCTCGTGTCCGGTGGCTGTCCGGAGCACCTCCCCCATGGTGGGCAGTGACGTCAGATCCTTGGAGTTCACGACTCCCAGTCTGCCGGAAGCCCACCACCGGGGCCTAGCGGGGCCCCTGCGGGCAGGAGGGGTGAGCACCCGCCGTGGCCAGCGCGTTGCAGGCCGCACGCGGGTCGCCCTGCGTCACCAGCCCCTCGCCGACGAGGACCGCGTCCGCACCCACGCTGGCGTACGCCAGGAGGTCGGAGGCGTCCCGGACACCCGACTCGGCTATCTTCACGACGTCGGACGGCAGGCCCGGTGCGATGCGGGAGAACACGTCCCGGTCGACCTCGAGGGTCTTGAGGTTGCGGGCGTTGACGCCGATGACGCTCGCTCCGGCCTCCAGGGCGCGGTCCGCCTCCTCCTCGGTGTGGACCTCCACCAGCGCGGTCATCCCGAGCGACTCGGTACGGTCCAGCAGCGACACCAGGGCGTCCTGCTCGAGGGCGGCCACGATGAGCAGGACCAGGTCCGCTCCGTGCGCCCGCGCCTCGTGGATCTGGTACGGCCCCACGACGAAGTCCTTGCGCAGGACCGGGATGTCGACCGCGCGCCGGACCGCGTCGAGATCGGCCAGGCTGCCGTGGAAGCGTCGCTCCTCGGTCAGGCACGAGATGATCCGCGCCCCGCCGTCCTCGTACATGCGGGCCAGCACCGCCGGATCGGGAATGTCGGCCAACGCCCCCTTGGACGGGCTCGCCCTCTTCACCTCGGCGATGACGCCCACACCCGGGTCGCGCAGCGCCTTGAGCGCATCGAGCGGGTCCGACGCGGACAGGGCCGCCTTCTTCACCGACTCCAGGTCGATGACGGCCTCGCGGGCCGCGACGTCCTCGCGGACCCCGTCGAGAATCGAGTCCAGCACGGTACCCACCGTGACCTCCCTCAGCAGTGATCGGGGCGGAAAGTGTGATCGAGATCGACAATAGAGGTCCGGAGCCGGGTTCCCGAATCGGGTCCACCCCGTCGCGGTCAACCGGTCGGATCGCGTCCTTCGTCGAGCTCCGACCAGAGGTCACGACCGGCGTCGCCGTCCGCGTCATCCCTCGCTTCTCCGCCGGTTCCGCGGCGTACGGCGGGCGTGACGTACCGGTCGTCGCGCCGCACCGGACGCGCCGGCCGCGCGAGGACGACGATCCCCGCCGCGAGCAGCGCGGCCGCGCCGGCGCCGGTGAGCGACGGGCCCACCGGCCGGGTCGACGACTCGGTGATCCGGGACCACTCCGGGATCGACTCGGAGCCCTCGGCGCCCGGCCCCGCGTTGGTCCGGGCGACCCCCTCGTCACTCGTGATCACCGTATGGACCCGCTCGGCGTCGACGCCGCCCACCGACGAGATCAGCAACGCGACGGCCGCCACCCCGAGCAGGGCGATGACCGCTCCCACGGCGCGGGCCGCGAGCCCCCGCACCAATGCCACCGCCGCAATGGCGGCCAGGGCGCCCAGCGCGAGCGGCACAAGAGCCGGCTGCCACTCGGCGCCGACGAGCGCGCGCCGGGCCTCACCCGACTGGTCGTTGAACGCGGCCACATCGAGCCACACCATCCGGGACGCGATCCACAGCAGGGCCGCGCCGACGAGCAGCAGGACGACGGGCACCAGGAGCCGGGCGCGACGGCTCACCGGGACTCCCCTGCCGGCCGCAGCGTCTCCGCGGCGGAGACGGCCCGCAGGACCGCCATCGCCTTGTTGCGACACTCGGCGTCCTCCGAGGCCGCCACCGAGTCGGCGACGATGCCGGCCCCGGCCTGGACGAACGCGGTGCCGTCCTTGATCACCGCGGAGCGGATCGCGATGGCCTGATCGGTGTTGCCCGCGAAATCCACGTAGCCGACCACGCCGCCGTACACGCCGCGGCGGGTGTCCTCGAGGTCCTCGATGATCTGCAGGGCCCGCGGCTTCGGGGAACCCGAGAGGGTGCCGGCCGGGAAGCACGCGGTCACCGCGTCGATGCCCGTCCGCCCGTCGGCCAGGCGCCCCGTCACCGTCGACACGAGGTGCATCACGTGGCTGTACCGCTCCACCTGGCGGAACTCGGTCACCTCGACCGTGCCCGGGACGCAGACGCGGCCCAGGTCGTTGCGCCCGAGGTCGACCAACATCAGATGCTCGGCGTTCTCCTTGGCGTCGTCCACCAGGTCCTTGGCGAGCAGGATGTCGTGCTCGTCGTCGTCACCCCTGGGCCTCGTCCCCGCGATGGGGTGGGTCGTGGCGACGCCGTCGACCACGGTGACCAGAGCCTCCGGGCTCGATCCCACAATCGTGAACGCCGTCCCGCCGAACCCGTCCGGCCCCGTGCCGTCCGGGATCGTCATGAGGAACATGTACGGGCTGGGGTTGGTGGTACGCAGGATGCGGTACACATCGCGCGGCGAGGCGTCGGTGTCGACCTCGAAGCGCTGGCTCAGCACCACCTGGAACGCCTCGCCCGCGTGGATCTGCTCGATGATGTCGGCGACCCGCGCGTGATAGGTGGGCTCGTCGGTGCGACGACGCACCCGCGGATCAGGTGTGTCGAACACGCTCACCCCGCCGGCGCCGGGCTCGGCGAGACGCGCCGTCATCGACTCGAGCCGCTCGACCGCGTCCGCATACGCCTCGTCCACCCGCTCGTCGCTGCCGTCCCAGTTGACCGCGTTGGCGATGAGATGGATCCGGCCCTCGTGGTGATCGAAGGCGGCCAGATCCGTGGCCAGCAACTGGACGAGCTCCGGCACCCGTAGGTCGTCGATCGTGTCGGGGGCGATCCGCTCGAGCCTGCGGACGATGTCATACCCCAGGTAACCGACCATCCCGGACGTCAGCGGCGGCAGGCCCACGATCTGGTCGGTCCGCAGCAGCTCGAGGGTCCGTCGGAGGGCGTCCAGCGGATCACCGCCGGTCGGCGCGCCGGCGGGGACGCTGCCCCACCACGTCGCCTCGCCGGCCTCGTCGACCGTCAGCGCGGCCGCCGCGCCACAGCCGATGAACGACCACCGTGACCAGGAGCGCCCGTGTTCGGCCGACTCCAACAGGAACGTGCCCGGCCGGTCCCCCGCCAGCTTGACGTAAGCCGAGAGCGGGGTCTCGGAGTCGGCGAGGACCGTGCGCACGACCGGCACCACCCGGTGCCCCGCGGCGAGCGCGCGGAACTGCTCCAACGTGGTGGTCGCGGTGCTCATCCGAGGGCCTTGCCGCCGATGCCGAAGGAGTCGTGCGGCATGTCGTTGACATGGACCCACACCTTCGCGGGGTCCTTGCCCGAGGCCTCCGCGTACGCCGCGGTGACGGCCTCGATGACGCGGGCCTTGCCCTCCGCGGTCATCCCGTCGAGCTGGTTGATCTGGATGAACGGCACGGCGATCAGTCCTCCCCGAGAAGTGTGGCGGTGTCGAAACAACTGGTCGTGCCGTTGTGGCACGCCGCCCCGGTCTGGTCGACCCGGAGCAGGACTGTGTCCCCGTCGCAGTCGATCTCCACGCTACGGACGTGCTGCACGTGGCCCGAGGTCTCCCCCTTCACCCAGCGCTGACCCCGCGAGCGCGAGTAGTACACGCCGCGGCGGGTCGCCAGGGTCTCGGCGAGTGCGGCGTCGTCCATCCACGCCATCATGAGCACCCGACCCGAGGTGGCGTCCTGCACGACGGCCGCGATCAGGCCGTCGGCATTGCGTGAGAGCCGCTCGGCGATGGACCGGTCCAGGACGTGCGCGGTCATCGGACCGTGATCCCCTCGGCCGCGAGCGCCTTCTTGACGTCGCCGACGGTCATCTCCCCGAAGTGGAAGACGCTGGCGGCCAACACCGCGTCCGCCCCGGCGTGGACGGCGGGCGCGAAGTGCTCCACCGCGCCCGCGCCTCCCGAGGCGATGACGGGGATCGACACGGCCTCACGGACCGCCCGCACCATCGCCAGGTCGAAACCCTCCTTGGTGCCGTCGGCGTCCATCGAGTTGAGGAGGATCTCACCCACGCCCAGCTCCTGCCCGCGGCGGGCCCATTCGACCGCGTCGATGCCGGTGCCGCGTCGGCCACCGTGCGTGGTGACCTCCCACCCCGACGGCGTCGGCTCGGATCCCTCGGGCACCGTGCGCGCGTCGACGGACAGCACGATGCACTGCGAACCGAAGCGCCGGCTGAGCTCACCGAGGAGCTCAGGCCGGGCGATGGCGGAGGTGTTCACGCTGACCTTGTCGGCGCCGGCCCGCAGCAACTGATCGACGTCCTCCTCGGTGCGGACACCGCCGCCCACGGTGAGTGGGATGAAAACCTGCTCGGCCGTGCGGCGGACCACGTCGATCATGGTGCCGCGACCCGCGGACGACGCGGTGACATCGAGGAACGTGAGCTCGTCCGCTCCCTGCGCGTCGTAGGCCGCGGCGAGCGCCACGGGATCGCCGGCGTCGCGGAGATCGAGGAAGTTCACGCCCTTGACCACACGGCCGGCGTCGACGTCGAGACACGGGATGACCCTGGTGGCGAGTGTCATGGCCGGATCACCGCTCCCCGGCCAGCCACGGGCGCGGACTCTCGGGTTCCGGCGTGGACCGGCGTCGACCGGCCTCGAAGAAGTTCCCCGGCTCACCGAGCTGCCGGACCGTGTCCAACACCTCCGCGTGGGCGCGTGGGGCCGCCGCCAGCAGCGAGGGCGAGTCGATGGACCACGGTCCACCCGTGAGGTCGGTGACGACACCGCCCGCGGCACGGATGTGGGACGCGCCCGCGGCGTTGTCCCAGGCGTAGTTGCCGAAGCTCACCGCGGCGGACAGCCGCCCTGACGCGACGAACGACAGGTCGACACCGGTCGAGCCGAACTTGCGGGTCCGCGCGGCGTCGAGGGTGAGCTGTTCGAACACCTCGCGGCGGTAGGCCGGCGGGTACGTGGTCCGGGCGCCGGTATTGAGAGAGCCGAGTCCGAGTGCCACGTCGCGGATGGAGACGTCCGACATCCGCGGGGACTCGACGCCGTTCTCCATGAGCGGCCCACCGGTGATCGAGGTGAACGTCAGGCCGAGCAACGGCAGCCACGTCAGGCCGAGCACCGGCTGGCGCTCGTGGACCAACGCGACGAGGATCCCCGCCGTCGGGATGCCCAGCGAGTAGTTGGCGGTTCCGTCGATCGGGTCGACCACCCACAGCGTGCCCTCGTTCACGGGCGGGCCGCCGAACTCCTCACCGTGCACCTCGAGGCCCGTCCCCTCACGCAGTGCGTCGGAGATCCGGCGCTCCAGTTCCAGGTCCAGCTCGGTGGCGAAGTCGTTCCGTGCGCCCTTGTTCTGGACGCCGGGGGCGCCGACGCCCTCGACGAACCGGGGCGTCACCTCGTCGAGCACCCGCGTCGCCAGCGCGAGCGCCTCGGCGGGGTCGACGGGGAGATCCGTCGGCAGGGTGTTTCCGGTCTGATCTGACATCTCGGGCCTCCTGCTCGAGGTCGTGCGGGGGGTGGAGCTACCGGGTGAACACGGCGCTCGACGGATTCAGCGGCCGCTGACGGCGGCGAGCGCTTCGGGAAGGGTGAACCGACCGGCGTAGAGGGCCTTGCCCACGATGGCCCCCTCCACGCCCTGCGGCACCAGCGAGGCGATGGCCTCGAGATCCGCGACGGACGAGACGCCACCGGAGGCCACCACCGGCGCGTCGGTGGCAGCGCACACCTGGGAGAGCATCTCCAGGTTGGGCCCGTTGAGCATGCCGTCCTTGGACACGTCGGTGACGACGTAGCGGGCGCACCCGTCCTTGTCGAGGCGCTCGAGGACCTCCCACAGGTTGCCGCCGTCGGAGACCCATCCCCGGCCGCGCAGCCGCGGCTCGCCGTCGATGACCCGCACGTCGAGACCCACCGCGATGCGGTCACCGTGGCGGGCGATGGCCGAGGCGCACCACTCGGGGTTCTCGAGCGCAGCGGTGCCCAAGTTGACGCGCGCGCAGCCGGTGGCGAGCGCGGCCTCGAGCGACTCGTCATCGCGGATCCCGCCGGACATCTCGACCTTGACGTCGAGCGCGCGCACGACCTCGGCGAGCAGCTCCCGGTTGGTGCCCCGTCCGAACGCGGCGTCCAGGTCCACCAGGTGTACCCACTCGGCGCCGTCGTTCTGCCACTGCATCGCCGCGTCGAGCGGTGCACCGTAGGAGGTCTCCGTCCCGGCCTCGCCCTGGACGAGGCGGACGGCCTGCCCGTCGGCGACGTCGACGGCGGGCAGGAGTTCGAGGTATCTGGCGTTGGTCACGGGCATCAGCCTAGTCCGTCGTCAGCGGGGCGCTCCGCCTGCCCGCCGGGCTCCTCGCCGTACTCCGCGCGGATCGCGCGATCGGTGATCCGGCGCGACGTCAGGCCCATCGCCGCTACCGTCGCGACGACCCCGACGAGGGCGACGACCGCGCGCCCGGCGGGCGGCAGGGGCAGCAGGGCGACCGCGAGCGCGGTGAGCGCGAGAATCAGGACGCCCGCCCCCGCCACCGCCATGGCGAGCGCGGCGAACGACACCGCGGCCGGGCCGCGGTCGCTCTCAGGCGACAGAGCGGATCCAGTTCTCGAGGAGCTGCAGGCCGGCGTCCCCGGACTTCTCGGGGTGGAACTGGGTGGCCGACAGCGGGCCGTTCTCGACCGCGGCGATGAACCGGGTCCCGTGCTCCGCCCACGTGACGTCGGGGGCGCGCAGGTGGTCGGAGGGCTCCATCTCCCACCGCTGGACGCCGTAGCAGTGCACGAAGTAGAAGCGCTCGTCGGCGGGCATACCGGCGAACAGCACGGTGCTCGCGGGCGCCTCGACGGTGTTCCACCCCATATGCGGGAGGACGGGGGCGTCGAGCTTCTCCACGACACCGGGCCACTCCCCGCAGCCGGGGGCGCCGGGAGAGCCCTCGTGCTCCCCGTCCGAGAACTCGGTGCCGCGCTCGAACATCACCTGCATGCCCACACAGATACCCAGGACCGGGCGACCGCCCGCGAGACGCTCTCCGATGATGCGGGGCCCCTTGACCGCCTCGAGGCCCTTCATGCAGGCGGCGAACGCTCCGACGCCGGGCACGACGAGCGCCTCGGCCTCGGTCGCCACGCGCGGGTCGGAGGTCAGCTCCACCCGGGCGCCGACACGCTCGAGAGCGCGGTGAGCCGAGCGCAGGTTGCCGGAGCCGTAGTCCAGGAGCGCTACCCGCGGGGCCGTCTTCGTCATGAGTTCACCTTATCGCCGCTGTCGTCTGAGGCCAGATCTCGTACGGGCCGCGTGCGGCGTGCTCCCACAGCCGCCGGGCCGCCCACCACGAGGACGATCCCGGCCGCGACCGTGAACAGCACGACGTAACCGAAGCCCGCGAACCCACCCATGACCACCGACCCGAGCCCGGTGCCGGCGTCGAAGGAGATGTTCCACGACGCGGACGCGGTGCCCAGCCGGGAACGCGGCATCCGCTCGAACGAGCCCACGAGGGCCTCGTTCTGGATGGCGCCGAACCCGAGGCCGAAGACCACGGTCGGGACGAGGAACCACCAGGGGTTCGCCTCCAGTGTCAACAGCCAGGCGATGCCCAGCATTCCGAGAGCTGCGACACCCAGTCCGGGCCACACCAGCGCGCCGGGGCCGCGCCGGTCCGACACGAGTCCCGCGACGGTGCGGCCGACGATGACGCCGGCGCCCAGCAGGCCGAGCCCCAGCCCGGCGACGACGGCGCCGCTGCCGGAGACGATCGAGTCGAGGGCCGGCGACAGAAACGAGGCCGCCGCGCCGTAGGGCAGCGTCACCGCGACCATCACCAGGAACGGTCCGGCGAGGAGGACCAGCACCTTCCGGGGTCCCATCCCCTCGTGGTCGGACCCCTCGGGCGGGGTCGGGAAGACGTGTGGCAGACGCACCGCGGCGACGAGTCCCACGACGCCGAAGGCCGTGGCGGCCCAGGCCACCGTCGGCAGCCCGAACAGGTCGAGCAGCCACAGCCCGACCGGCAGGAAGAGCGCCTCGGAGATGCCCACGGCGAGGCCGATCAGCGAGGTCGCGCGTCCCAGCATCCCCGGCGGTGCCAGTTCGGCGACGAGCGCGGAACCGGCGACCGTCATCATGCCGAAGCCGGCGCCGCGCACTCCGCTGATGGCCAGCACCGCGAACGACCCGTCGAAGACCGCCAGCAGGCCCGAGGGCAAGCCCAGCAGGGCGCTGCCGATCCCGAGCACCCACCGGTACCCGATGATCCCCGTGAGCCGGGGAGTGGCCAGCTGGAAGAGGACCGTCACCGTCATGAACACGCCGGTGGTGGCCCCGGCGACGAGTTCACTGCCGCCGCCGCGGACGACCGCGAGCGGGACGACCGGCAGGAGCAGCGAGAAACCGCCGAACGCGAGCAGGACCAGGACGAAGGCCGCGGGGACGCCGGGGGTGCGGGCCAGGCGTGCGAACGCCCCCGGGTTCTCTACCCGCGCGTTCACGCCGGCATCACAGCGCGCCCTTGGTCGACGGGATCCCGGTGATGCGCGGGTCGGGCTCGACGGCGGCGCGCAGCGCGCGGGCCACGGCCTTGTACTCCGCCTCGGTGATGTGGTGCGGGTCGCGTCCGTAGTGCACGCGGACGTGGAGGGCGATGCGCGCGTTGTAGGCCAGGGTCTCGAACACATGCCGGTTGAGGACCGTGCCGTATGGCGCGCTGTCGTGGCCCACGATGAGGTAACCGAGCATCATGTCCGGCTCACCGGTGTGCACGCAGTAGGGACGGCCGGAGACGTCGACGACGGCCTCCGCGAGCGTCTCGTCCATGGGGATCGAACACTGTCCGAAACGTCGGATCCCGCGCTTGTCCCCCAGTGCCTGACCGAACGCCTGGCCCAGGACGATCGCCGTGTCCTCGACGGTGTGGTGAGCCTCGATCTCGATGTCGCCCGTGGCGCGGACCGTGAGGTCGAAGGCGCCGTGCTGCCCGAAGGCGGTGAGCATGTGGTCGTAGAACGGCACCCCGGTCGAGATGTCGGTCTGACCGGTGCCGTCGAGGTCGATCTCCACGACGATCGACGACTCCTTGGTCGTCCTCTCGACGCGTGCCCGCCGCGCGTTGTGCTCGCTCATCGTCTCTCCTCGGTTCCGGTGGCGATCTCATCGGCCGCCAGGTCGGCGCTCACCTGCAGCAGCCGGTCGTTCTCGTGCTCGAGCCCGATGGTCGCACGAAGCCGACCCGGGATGCCCACGTCACGGATCAGCACTCCGGCGTCGAGGTAGCGCTGCCACGCCCGGCCGGCGTCCGCGAACGGGCCGTAGAGCACGAAGTTCGCCTCACTGGGCAGCACCTCGTAACCCTGCTCCTCGAGTCCGGCGGTGACGCGCTTGCGCTCCTCCGCGAGGAGCGCGACCGAGGCCAGCGTCTCGTCCGCGTGACGCAGGGCGGCGCGGGCGGCGGCCTGCGCGATCATCGACAGGTGGTACGGCAGTCGCACGAGCAGTACCGCCTCGACGAAGGACGGATCGGCCGCGAAGTAGCCGAGGCGACCGCCGGCGAACGCGAAGGCCTTGCTCATCGTGCGCGACACGACCAGTTTCGCCGGATACTCGGCCAGCAGGGTGCAGGCGCTCGGCGACGGGGAGAACTCCGCGTACGCCTCGTCCACCACCACGATGCCGGGCGCCGCGTCGAGCAGTCGACGCAGGTCGTCGAGGTCCACGACGTGACCGGTGGGGTTGTTGGGGGTGGTGACGAACAGCAGGTCCGGCCGCTGGCGGTCGATCGCCGCCAACGCGGCGTCGACGTCGATCGACAGATCCTCGCCCCGCGGCACGGGGATCCACTCGGTATCGGTGCCGGACGCGAGGATGGGGTGCATCGAGTAGCTGGGCACGAACCCCATGGCCGACCGCCCGGGACCACCGAACGCCTGCAGCAGCTGTTGAAGGATCTCGTTGGAGCCGTTGGCGGCCCACACCATGTCGACGTCCACGGCGACACCGGTCTGACGGGTGAGGTACGCGGCCAGGTCGGTGCGCAGTCCGACGGCGTCGCGGTCGGGGTAGCGGTTGAGGTCGGCAGCCGCCTCCGCGACGGCCGCCGACACGTCGGCGACCAGCGCCGCACCGGGCGGGTGCGGGTTCTCGTTGGTGTTGAGCTGGACGGGGACCTCGAGCTGGGGCGCGCCGTACGCGCTCTGGCCTCGGAGGTTGTCCCGGAGCGGCAGGGCGTCGAGGCCGACGCCGGGGCGGGGGCCGGCGGTCATCGCTCGTCCCGCCCTGCGGCGAGGTCCTCGAAGCGGGCGCGCACGGCCTCGCCGTGGGCGGGCAGCCGCTCGGCGTCGGCCAGCGCCACGACCGTGGGGGCGATCTCCTTGAGGGCGGCCTGGTCGTAGTCGACGATGTGGATGCCGCGGAGGAAGGTCTGCACGCTCAGGCCCGACGAGTGGCGGGCGGTGCCGGAGGTGGGCAGGACGTGGTTGGACCCGGCAGCGTAGTCGCCGAGCGGGACCGGCGAATAGGCGCCGACGAAGACGGCGCCGGCGTTGCGGACGCGCGCGGCGTCGGCGGCGGAGTCGCGGGTCTGCACCTCGAGGTGCTCGGCGGCGTACACGTCGACCACCTTCAGGCCGGCGTCGATGTCGTCGACCAGGACGATGCCCGACTGCGGCCCCTCGAGTGCCTCGCGCACGCGCTCGGAGTTGAGGGTGACGTCGTACCGGGCCTCGATCTCGCGGTCGACCGCATCGGCGAGCGTCTCCGAGTCCGTGACGAGGACGCTGGCGGCGTTCGGGTCGTGCTCGGCCTGGCTGATGAGGTCGTAGGCGACGTGCACCGGGTCGGCGGTCTCGTCGGCGAGGACGGCGATCTCGGTGGGGCCGGCCTCGGAGTCGATGCCCACGACGCTGCGGCACAGCCGCTTGGCGGCGGTGACGTAGACGTTGCCGGGGCCGGTGACCATGTCGACGGGCTCGAGGGCCTCGCCATCGGTGTCCTCCCCTCCGTAGGCGAGGAGCGCGACGGCCTGCGCGCCGCCGACGGCCCAGACCTCGTCCACTCCCAGGAGTGAACACGCGGCGAGGATGGTCGGGTGCGGCCATCCGCCGAAGTCGGCCTGCGGCGGTGAGGACACGACGAGGGATCCGACGCCGGCGACCTGGGCCGGGACGACGTTCATGATGACGCTGGAGGGGTAGACGGCCTTGCCTCCCGGGACGTAGAGCCCCACCCGCTCGACGGGCACCCACTTCCCGGTGACGAACCCGCCCGGGGCGACCTCGGTGACGCTGTCGCTGCGCCGTTGCGCCGAGTGGACGATGCGCGCGCGCCTGATGGCCTCGGCCAGTGCGGCCCGGATGTCAGGGTCGAGTTCCTCGGCCGCGCGGGCGATGACGTCGGCGGGCACGCGCACCGAGGCCGGCCGCACCGAGTCGAATTTCTCGCCGTGGTCGAGTGCTGCCCCGGCTCCGTGCTCGCGGACCGCCTCGACCACCGGACGGACGGTGTCGACGACGGAGTCGACGTCGGCGGCGCCGCGCGGGAGCGTACGCCTCAGCTCGGCCGTGCCGAGAGAGCGACCGCGCAGGTCGATGCGGGAGAGCATGGTGTGGCCTTTCCTCGGGAGCACCGTGGCCGCGGGCCGGATCGGCGCCCGTGTCGCGAGCACACGATGGGCCATGACCCGCGCGGCCACCCGAATAGTCTAGTGCCGCCGACGGCGCCCGCGACTCGGGCCACCTGCCCGGGTGACCGCCGGGCGGGTCGTGCGACCCACGCACACGCCGCGCACGGATTGTCAGCCGGCGCTCATCCTTCCGCGGCCCCCGCTTTCTATGCTCGTCGGCATGCGGAAACTCCTGTGGGTGGTCGGTGCCCTCGCCGTCGTCCTCGTCGTCGTCCTCGCCGCACCGTTCGTCTACAAGGCCGCTCGCGGCGGCGATGACACCGCGCCGACGGTGATCGATGTCGAGGCCGCCGACGCCGCGGCGACCGACCTCGACGGCACCTGGGTCGTCGTGCCCGGCGAACCGCCGAACGGCACCGTCGCCGGGTACACGGTCGACGAGATGCTCCGCGGCGAGCCGGTGACGGTCGTCGGCACGACGAACAAGGTGAGCGGCGAGGCCGTGATCGCGGAGGGCGTGCTCGAGACGGGCCGTTTCGAGGTGGACATGGGCGGCCTGTCCACCGACATCGGCGCGCGCGACGAGATGGCCCGCTCGGCCGACATCCTCGACGTGGCCGGGCACCCCGTTTCGACCCTCGAGGTGGCCGATCCCGTCGACCTGGGCGCCGTGCCCGACGACGGCACCACCGCGACCGTGCCGATGCAGGTCAACCTCACCGTCAAGGGCACCACCGTCCGGACGCCCGTCGAGGTGACGGTGCTCCGGTCGGGCGATCGGATCATCGCCTCCGGCTCGATTCCGGTGACGTGGACCGACCTGGGGGTGGAACCGCCCAGCCTGGGATTCGTCACCGTCGCGCCGGACGGCACCGTCGACTTCCGGGTGGCCCTGGAGAAGCGGTGACCGTCGCCCGGAAGGGCGGGAACGGCGCGGTTCACCTCCTCGAACGGAGGGGGTGCTGTTAACATTGGCCGATGCAGCCGTGGACGACCCCGCGCCGCTCGGCGGTGTTCGCCTTCGTCCTGCTCGTGGCCACGGCCTTCGGGCGTCTCGGTGAGCTCCAGGAGTCCGGCGTCTCGCTGCACTGGCCCGTCGCGGGCGTAATCGCCCTGTGGGCGCTCGTCCTGCGCGACCGCGCGGAGTAGATGGTCGTGGGTCGGAGCGAGGGCCCCCGCGAGCGGACCCGCACCCGGGTGGAGTGGAAGAACCGGCTCGAGCGCGCGCTCGAGGCCGACGATCTGCTCCTGCATCTGCAGCCCATCATCGACGTCCCGACGCGGCGGGTCGTCGGCGCGGAGGCGTTAGTCCGGCTCGATGACGACGGCGTGGTGGTCCCGCCGTCCGAATTCGTCCGGGTGGCCGAGCGGGCTGGGATGGCCACCCGCCTCGATCACTGGGTGGTGCGGGCGGCGGTCGCGATGGCCGCGCGGCTGCGCGGGATCGAGCCCGACTTCTCGATGTGGATCAACGTCTCGGCCCATTCGGTCTCCAGCGAGGAACTGGGGACCGCCCTGCTCGCCAACCTGGCGGACCACGGAGTTCCGCCGAGCGCGGTCGTTCTGGAACTGACCGAGACCTCGCCCGTGAACGACGTCTCCGCGGCGCGATCTTTGGCGCAGCGACTGCGCGCAGCCGGAGTCCGCCTGGCACTGGACGACTTCGGCACCGGGTTCGCCTCGTTGCTGTACCTGCGGCACCTGCTGTTCGACTTCGTCAAGATCGACGGGGAGTTCGTCGCCGAACTGGACACGTCCGATACCGACTGCACGATCGTGCGTTCCATCGTCGACCTCGCCACCGAGCTGGGCATGCAGGCGGTGGCCGAACACGTCGGCTCGCCCGGGGTGCTCGACGTGGTCAGCCGGGAGGGGATCGCTCTCGCTCAGGGCTTCGGGATCGGCCGACCATGCACCGAGGACGAGTTCGTCACCCGCCACCTGACTGCCTCGAGCAAGGAAAGATGAGTCGGGAATACTCAACGCATGGGCTCCGTTGGACGAGGTGCGATCCCGGAAAGACCGGGCGCTCCCCGATCAGTCCTGAAGGAGACCTGCGATGGCCACCAGCAACCGCTTTGATCCGTTCCGTGAGCTCGACCGCCTCCTGGGCGAGGGGCTGCGCAGCGCGACCGCCTCGACCTCCCTGCCGATGGACCTCTACCGCGAGGGTGACCGCTTCATCGGCCTCATCGACATGCCCGGCGTCGATCCGGCGAGCATCGACATCGACGTGGAGGACCGCACGCTGACCGTGCGGGCCGAGCGTCGCTCCCCGATCGACGGCGACGGTCAGTGGCTCATGCACGAGCGCCAGTCGGGCGCGTTCGCCCGCCAACTCGCCCTGGGCAAGGGCCTGGCCACCGACAAGATCGAGGCCGACTACACCGACGGTGTCCTCCGGCTGGTGATCCCGGTGGCCGAGGAGGCGCAGCCGCGCAAGATCGCCGTCTCGCACGGCACCCAGCGCACCGAGCAGGCCGAGATCGTCGAGGGCTCGTCCGACCTCGGGAGCTGACCTCCCGCCTCGCATCGACGCGCGGTGTCGACTCACCCCGCCGCCTCATCCTCCCACGAGGTCGGGCGGCGGGGCGCGTCTCGTCTCGGCAGCCAACCGAGACGCGTTCCTGCGCGGACCCGACGTCGAGTTGCGGGAGGCGCCCCCGCTGATTGACGCCATGACCGCTTCCTCCGGCACAGGGCGTCGCTTTAAGGTGAGCGCACCGTGCGCGATAACCCCCTAGGTGGGGCCGGTACAGCTGCACCACTGCGAGACTCTCACTGCGGCGCCGGCGGTTCCTCCACGTCCCAGATCTGGGCGTAATAGCCGGACACGAGTGGCCACACCGCATTTCGTGCCTCAGCCACACCCGAAGCGATCGACGAGTCCAGCACGAACTCGTGCGGAATAACCCGTCCCGCCCGATCGGTCCTGTCGAGCGGGTCAGGAAAACGCAATGCCGCCCGGTCCCCGATGCGGACGAAGACCTCGTCATCGGGTCCGACATTGCCGAAGAGTTGGTCATATTCCACGAGCGGATCATCGAACCCACCACCGTATACGAAGCGGAAGCCCCAGTGCCGGCCGCGCGTAGCCCAGATCAGACTCATGCCTTACTCCGGATCAGGACGTGGTCATTCTCGGCTGCGTCGAGGTCCAGCTTGAATTGGCTGAGCGTCACACCCACGGCATCGCCTTTGGTTCGCGAGTTCTCGTTAAATTCCTTCACTTTGTCCGCCGCCAGACTCGCGATCTCGAGGACCACTTCGGTGCCCACGAACTTCGCCAAGATCTTCGCTGGCTTGAACTTGCCGTCTTGCTTCAGCAGTAGGCCCGTGAGCAGAGGTCCGGCCCCCCGCAGCATCACCTCAAGCACTTTCCCGGGAGCCTTGAAGTTGCCCGCCCACCGAGCGTACCTCTCCAATGGCATAACCGAGGCGATCGGAAGGATCAGATCCACGCCTTTGCGCTGGGACATGACAATCTTGCCGGGCTCGAACTTGGCGGACGAGAGCAGCAGAAAGTCCTGACCGATGTCCAGGGCATCCGCCGCAACCACCATCGACCGGAGCTCATCACGGAGCTGCGCGATCTCACCGCCGGCCTTCTCTATGACAAGGTCGCGGAACCGGTAGACGTCTGCGTCGGGGAGCAGGTCCGCCTTCGACAGTGCAATTATCCAAATGCGGGGAAACTCTTTGCGAGGCTTCCCATCGTCGAGGAGTCCGCTCTTAAGCCCGACAATACTGTTCTTGAAATTTGTGAAGAGGAGCTTCAGGTAGCGTTCCTCCTCACCCTCATTGTCGATCAGCCGCTGGGCATCAACAAGGAGTAGGGCGACATCGGAGCCGAGCAAGGACCGGAACATCGCCAGCCGCCGCCTTGTTTCCTCATCTCCGTGTGGAGAGCTCTCAAACCACTCGCCCGGGTAATCGTGCCAGACCAAGTGGAGCCCCTCGATCTTGCCGGACCTGTCCTTCCTTCGCCCGGCCAGTGTCTTTAGGTGAACGGTGAAGTCGTGACTAGCGCCCTTGAACCTATTCAGGGACGGAACTTTCGTTGAATCTCGCATCGCCAAATAAAGCCGATGGAGGGTCAGTCCCTTCCCCTGGTCGTCAGCGATGACGCTGAAGTGATTCTTCTCAATAAATCTTGGTTCCTGGGTGGCGCCGTAGAACGACGATAGAAGTACGGTCTTCCCGCTGCCGGATTCGCCGAACACGGCGATCTGCTGCTGCAGGTTTTTTCCGATCTTCATTTAGCCGTCCTTTTCAGTGTCTGCGCGTCTTCGCGTACAACTGTCCGAAGCACATCATGCACGCTCTTCGGTGTTCCAGTCCGGAGCTTCTGTTCACGGTCACTGCTCCCCTCTCCCGCGAGGGTGCGCCTGTCATGCTGCGGCGTCCCCCACCACGACGAGCACGTCGGTCGCCCTCGACAGACCCACGTAGATGCGTTCGCGGAGGCGGTCGATGCCCTCGTACCCGTTGCACACCAGCACGACCGCCCGCCGCTCGAGTCCCTTGAAGCCCAGGACGTGGCCGTAGAAGATGTCCTCTCCGCTCCAGAACGTCTCCCAGTAGGCGTCGTTGCCGTCCTCCTGCAGCTCCACCTGCATCGGGTGGCGTGAGCCGATCGTCAGCAGGGCGACGTCACCGGGCTCCCAGCCCTCGTCGAGCAGCCGCATGGCCTCGTCGTCTCCCACCGCGATCGGGTCGGCCCCCTCCGGGACGTCGACGTACCGCACCGCGGGGCCGGACCCTCCCCGCAGCTCCATGCGGTGTCCGACGAGCGGGAGGAACGCGCTGGCGATCTGCCGGGTGTTGCGGAGGTTGTGGTCCAGCACGAGGGGCACGAGGTCCACGGGCGGTCGACCCGCCCGCTGGAAGACGCTCTGCCCGACGTCACCGACGATCATGAGGCGACCGTTCTCCCGGTCGCGCAGAGCCCCGATCACGGGCTGCCACCAGCTGTCGGCGAAGTCCTGGGCCTCGTCCACGATCACGGCGTCGAAACGCCGGCCGTCGGGCAGCCCGTCGGCCAGCTCGGACATCAACCGCGGGAGCTCCTCCTCCCACCACCGCACCGACTCGGCGGACCGGATGCGCTCGTCGGGCCCCGCCGGGGCTCCCCATTCCACACCGAGGGCGTGGAACTCCCCGACGTAGGCGGGCCGTTCGCGCCGCTTCCATCCGTTGGTGACGCGCCTGAGGTAGCTGGCCAGGCCGTGGGAATAGCAGATCAATGCCACCCGCTGCCCGTCTCGCGACAGCCGGCGGGCCTGCTCGAGAGCGAGGTAGGTCTTGCCGCTCCCGGCGCCGCCGCGGATCTCGACGCGCGGGAGGGCGTCGACCGCGCGCAGCAGCACCGACTGTTCGCGGGTGAGCGCGTCGGCGATGTCGGCGTTCTCCGCGGCACGCGCCACCACGTCACGCTGCGGCAGCCCGCGACCGCCGAGGATCTCGGCCAGCCTGTCGACCGTGTCCGCGGCGAGGAACGGGCGGTCGGCCGGTCCGGACTCCCGCGCGACCCGGTGCGCGACCGACGCGAGTTGATCGAGTTGGTCCCGGTCCACGATCCGGTCGCGGCTGATCTGCGGCAGCGCGAAGTCGTCGGGGATCGAGGCGTTGGGGAAGACGAGCAGGTGGGTCCAGCGCTGGTGTTGTCGCGGCCAGCGTGGGTCCTCGCTGACGTAACCACGCAGGGCGTACAGCGCCTCGCGGCACTGCGTCACCGGGTCGATCGTGAACTGCTTGCCGCCACTGCCCTGCACCCAGCGTCCGTCCTCGACGGTGATCTGCCCGGACTTGATCTCGATGGCCACGATCCCGGCACCGGGCATCGCGACGAGGGCGTCGACCTCGTGCTCCTTCTCCGCCGTCGACACGCGCTGCCCCACCACGACGAGGCAGTCGTCGGCCAGCTGGTCCCGGAGCAGGTCGACGACCCTCTCCTCGGAGGGATGGCCGTAGACGGGGTGAGCGGGGATGACGCGGGGCATGTGAGAACAGTTACCTCACCCGCCCCGCCGGCGGGTGAGGTACGCGCCGGCGGTCACGCCCTCCGGGTGGCCCTGACGACGACATCGTGCACGGTCACCGCGGCGCCGCCGCGCCCGGCCATCTCGCGCGAGCACTCGAGCGCGGTGTCGATCCGCCACCGGTCCCGCCCGAGCACCGAGGTGATCCCGGCGGCGGTCGCACTGGCCTCGGCCGGCGGGTGGGCGCCGTGGTGGCCGTCTCCGCCGTGTGCCCCGTGTCCCCCCGTGGTGGAGGTGCCCCACGATGAACAGCGTGCCGCCCGGCGCCACCCAACCCGCGAGCCGCTCGTAGAAGTCCAGCTGCGGGATCGAGGGGTGGGCGTAATGCGTGGTGACCAGGTCGAACCGGCCGCCGGGCTCCCAGACGGACAGGTCCGCCTCGAGCCACGTCACCCGGTCGGCCAGGCCGGCCGCCTCCGCACGACGCGCCGCGACCTCGAGCGCCCCGGCCGCGAGGTCGACCCCCGTCACGCGCCAGCCACTCGAGGCCAACCACAGCGCCTCGGCCCCGGCCCCGCACCCGGCCTCGAGTGCCGCCCCGGGACTCAGCCCCGCGATCTCCCGGACGAGGTGCGGATTGGGTGGGCTCGTGGCCATCGCCGACGCCCGGACCGCGTCCCCGGCGCTCCCGGCGTCCTCCGCGCCGGACCAGACGCGGTCCCAGTAGCGACGGTCAAACTCGTGCGCCATCGACCGCCTCACCCGCCTGCGCCTCGACGGCCCGCCCCTCGACAGCCTGCTCGGCGACAGCACGCTCGAGGTCGGCGGTCACCAGCGCGGCGTTGAGGAACTGCGCGACGCGGGCGCCGTGTGCGGCCGCCGCTCCGACCTGCGCCATGAGGTCCGCGCAATTGCCGGCCGCCCACACGCCCGGCACCGAGGTGGCGCCGGTCTCGTCGGTGGCGATGAACGTGCCCACGGGGTGATCGTCCGCCGTCACGCCGATCGCGGTGTAGGGCTCGACCCGCACGGTCATCCGACTGCCCACCACCACCGCGTCGAGTTCGATGACCTCGTCGTCGTCGACCCGGACGCCGACCACGCGCCCACCGTCGGTCTCCACCCGCGAGATCCCACCCTCGACGATCGGTATTCCGAGCGCGTCCAGATGGATGCGGTCCTGCTCGTCGAGCGGCCGCCCGCCGGTGAGGAAGGTGAGGTCGCGGCTCCACTGGTGGAACAGCACGGCCTGGTGCACGGACATCGGGCCAGTCGCGATGACGCCGATCCGCTGGTCGCGGACCTCCCAGCCGTGGCAGTACGGGCAGTGCAGGACGCCGTGCCCCCACTGCTCGCGCACCCCGGAAACGTCCGGCAGCTCGTCGGTCACCCCGATCGCGAGGACGAGCGTGCGAGTGGGCTGCACCGTCCCGTCGGCCAGGATGACGTCGAAACCGTGCCCGGCCGGGCGGGTGTCCACGACCTCGCCGTCGACGACCTCGCCGTCGTACCTCTCCACCTCCGCGCGCCCCCGCGCGAGGTACTCCGACGGCTCCACACCGTCCAACGCGAGGAGACCGTGGATCCCCTCGGCCGGCGCGTTGCGCGGCCGCCCCGCGTCGATGACCGTCACGCGACGTCGTGCGCACGCCAGTGTCAGGCCGGCGCTGAGCCCGGCCGCCGCGCCGCCCACCACGACCACGTCCCGCAGGTCGTCGATCCGTGTACTCATCTGTCCGTCTCCCCCGCTCTGGGCCGGCGGTCGCGGCCCTCGTCCCTAGACGATGGCGCCCGCACCTCGCAGGCGCAACGTTCCTTGCCGAAATGGCAAACTGGCTTCATGGCCGACCCGACCTCCCAGACCCTCACCGGCGTGGGACCCCGCCTGCGGTCCCTGCGACGGCGCCGCGACATGACCCTCGCCGAGCTCGCCGGCAAGACCGGCATCTCCCCCAGCACGCTGTCCCGCCTCGAGTCGGGACAGCGCCGGCCCACGCTCGAACTGCTGCTGCCGCTCGCGCGGGCGCACGGCGTCACGCTGGACCACCTCGTCGACGCCCCGCCGACCGGCGACCCCCGCATCGCCCTGCGGCCCTTCACCACCGACTACGGCGCCACCGTCATCCCGTTGTCACGCCGGCCGGGCGGGATCCAGGCGTACAAGTTCGTGCTACCCCGGGGGAGGGACGACGACGAGCCGCGCCTCCACGTCCACGACGGCCACGACTGGGTGTTCGTGCTGGACGGCCGGCTGCGACTGATCCTCGGCGAGCACGACCTCATCCTCACCCCGGGCGAGGCTGCCGAGTTCGACACCCGCACCCCGCACTGGTTCGGTGCCACCAGCGCCGGCCCGGTGGAGTTCCTCAGCCTGGTGGGCCGGCAGGGCGAACGAGCGCATATCCGGGCCAGCACCGCGAGGGACTGACCGGTCGTACCGTGGAGGGGGCACCGGATCGGCTCGCACCCACTCGGTGATCACCTACTCGGCGAGCACGGTCACCACCAGGGAGGAGTGCGCCATGACCACCGACGGCCCGTCCGCCGACAGCCCGAAACTGCTCAGCGGCGGCAACCCGCAGATCCCCAAGGGCGAGGGCCCCGGCCCGGTCCGCGACTACATCGCGGCGATGCCGGAGTGGAAGCAGGCGATCGGGCAGCACCTCGACGACCTGATCGTGCAGACCGTTCCGGACGTGCACAAGGGCGTCAAGTGGAACCAACCCCTCTACGGCCACGAGGGCGCCGGGTGGTTCCTGTCCTTCCGGTGCTTCACGCACTACGTGCAGGTGCAGTTCTACCGGGGGACCTCGCTCGACCCGATGCCGCCGAAGGGCTCCAAGCATCCGGAGATGCGGTACTTCGACATCCGCCGCGACGACAAGCTGCTGCGCTCGTGGATCGAGCAGGCCAGTCGGTTACCCGGCCAGGACCTCTGACGGCGGGGCCGCGGGCGCCGGCGCGGGGATGGGCGGCGCCCCACTGTGCGCCGGGCCACCCCCCGTGCCACAATGAACGGTGTTCAGGTCGCCCTGCGGCCGCAGCGTCACCAAGGAGTGTCATGAGCATGTCGATCGACACGGCCCCGGCCCGCAGCGCGACCCGGGACCTCGCCCAGATCGCGGTGTTCGCCGCCCTCATCGTCGTGCTCGGTCTGCCCGGCCAGATCAGCATCGGCTCGGCGGGCGTACCCATCACCCTGCAGACCCTCGGCGTGATGCTCGCGGGGTCGCTGCTCGGCTGGCGCAAGGGCGCCCTGTCGGTGCTCGCGGTGATGATCATCGGCCTGGCACTGCCGGTACTCGCGGGGGGCCGCACCACCCTGACCTCGCTGGCCGGCCCCACGGCGGGCTTCCTCATCGGCTGGATCCCGGCGGTGATCGTGATCGGCCTGCTCACGGCGTGGGTCCTGCCGCGCTACCGCGTGCTGCCGGGGCTGCTCATCAACATCGTCGGCGGCATCGGGGTGATCTACGCGGTGGGCGTGGCCGGGATGCTCATCCGCACCGAGCTCACCGTCACGGGCGCGATCGCCGCCAACACGGTCTTCCTGCCCGGCGACCTGCTCAAGGCGGTGGTCACCGCGATCGTGGCGGCACAGGTGCACCGCGCGCGCCCCGGGCTGATCGCCCCGCTGCGCGGGCAGCGTTCCACGGCGGCGTGACCAGCCCGAGCGCCCCCGACCCGCGCGGCGCAGAGATCCGCTTCGACGGAGTCGGCCACGCCTACGGCGACCGGCCCGTCCTCTCGGACGTCGACCTCACCCTCACCGAGCGCCGCATCGGCATCGTCGGCGTCAACGGCGGCGGCAAGTCCACGCTGGCGCGCATGATCAACGGGCTGGTCGTCCCCACGTCGGGCACCGTGACGGTCGACGGCCTGGACACCCGCCGCAAGGGCGCGCAGGTCCGGCGCCGGGTGGGCTTCTGCTTCACCGACCCGGACACCCAGATCGTCATGCCCACCGTGGCGGAGGACGTGGACTTCTCCCTGCGGCGCTCCGGGATGGGCAAGGAAGAACGACGACGACGAGTCGCCCAGGTGCTCGAGACGTTCGGCCTCGCCGGGCATGCCGGTCATCCGTGCCACCTCCTGTCCGGGGGGCAGAAGCAGTTGCTCGCGCTGGCGGCGGTGCTGGTGATCGAGCCCTCGGTCATCGTGGCCGATGAGCCCACGACCCTTCTCGACCTGCGCAATCGCCAGTTGGTGGCGGAGACGTTCGCCGCTCTCGAGCAGCAGCTGGTCGTGGTCACCCACGACCTGGACCTGGTCGCCGATTTCGATCGCGTGCTGGTGGTCGACGGCGGCCGCGTGGTGATCGACGACTACCCCGGGCCCGCGCTGGCCGGCTACCGGCGCATCGCGCTGGAGCGGTGACGTGTTCGCGACCTACATCCCCGGGGACTCGCTGCTGCACCGCCTTCCCGCCGGGCTGAAGATCCTGCTGGTGTGCGTCCTCATCCTGGCCGCGACCCTGCTGATCCGCGAGCCGTGGCACGTCCTTCCCGCCCTGGCCCTGACCGGGGCGCTGTACGCGATCGGCCGTATCCGCCCGCGCGCGGCGTGGGATCAGGTCCGGCCGGTCCTGCCGATGCTGATCGCCATCCTCGTGCTGCAGTGGATCGTCGCCGACCTCGACACCGCCCTACGGGTGTGCGGTGCGCTGCTGGTGGCCATCGCGGTGGCGGGCCTCGTCGCGCTGACGACCCGCATCTCCGACATGCTCGACGCGGTCACGCGCGCCGCCGGCCCCCTGCGCCACGTCGGTGTCTCGCCGGATCGCATCGCACTGGTGCTCGTGCTGACGATCCGTGCGATCCCGCTCATCGCCCGCCAGCTTCGGCAGGTCACCGAGGCCCGCAAGGCGCGCGGCCTGGGCATGTCGATCCGTGCGCTCGTGGTGCCCACCGTCCTCGGCGCCCTCACGACGGCCGACCAGCTCGGCGACGCCCTGGCCGCCCGCGGCGTCGACGACTGAACCGGCCAACCGTCGGCATCCGCCGCGCCGGCCCATCGACAAGAGCGTTCCGCGCACCCCCTTCTCGCACCACGTGTTCCGAACACTCTCGAGGATGAAGCGGCACCGCGTGCCACCATGAGACTCGTGTCCGCGCTCGCCCGTTTCCTCCAGCTCTCCAGGCTGAACGGCGAATCATCCGCCCTCTCGCTGCTGCGTGCCCAGTTGTGGCCGCTCATCGTGGCGGTGCTGGCGGAGGTCTTCGAGGGGTCGTCACGGCGTGTCCCGTCCTCGGAGTTCTACGAGTTCCTCGACAGGACCCTGACGGCCGTCCGCGACTCCGGCGCGGACGTTCCGGGAACAGCCCAGGCCTACGTACGTCAATGGGTCGACGCCGGCTGGATGCTGCGCAGACCCGGCACCGCGGCGACGGGTGAGACGCTCGAACCCACCCAGTCCGCACTCGTGGTGATGGACTTCCTCGACGGCCTGCAGACACCGCGACGCGGACTGACCGTGTCCCGCGTCGAGACGCTCACCCGGCAACTGGAGGACCTCGCACGGGACACCGACCCGTCCGTTCAGGGCCGGCTGGCCGCCCTCCACCGGGAGCGCGACCGTATCGACGCCGCCATCGCACGTGTCGAGGCGGGCGACCTCGAGCTCGCGGACCCGGAGCAGGTCGGGGAGAAGGTGTCGGAGATCCTCCGCGGGGCGGATGACATACCCGCCGATTTCGCCCGCGTCCGCGCCGAATTCGAGTCGCTCAACCAAGACCTCCGTCGTCGTCTCCTCGACCAGGACGGCGCGCGCGGTGACGTCCTCGACGCCGTATTCGGCGGCGTCGACCTCATCGGTGACTCCGAGGCCGGCCGCAGCTTCTCGTCCTTCTACTCGGTGCTCCTCGATCCCGAACGCTCGGCGTCAGTCGACACGTGGATCGACGACATCCTGAGCCGACCGCAGATCGCCGACCTGCCCCCGTCAGCCAGGCGGGGCCTGCGGGAGCTGTTCGACGAGATGGAGACAGCCGGGGCGGAGGTCAACGGGGTCCTCACTTCGCTGTCTCGCAGCCTGCGACATTTCGTCACCTCCGACGCCTACGTCGAACACCGGCAGATGCTGGCACTGATCCGGTCCGCCCGCGCCGCGGCAGCCGAGGCGAGCGGCGCGCGCGCCGTGAAGCCGACCAGTCAGATGTCGGTGCCCCTCCGTCGGATCGGCATGTCGGTCCGGTCGGTCAGCGCCCTGCGCCTGCGGAACCCGGGCGAGGAACGGGTGGCGGCGGAGGTCGCGCACCACGAGGAGGGCCACGCTGACCTCGAGTCCCTCACGGCGCTGGTCCGGGCCTCGGAGATCGACGAGGCCGAACTCCGCGCCCATGTCCGCGACGTGGTGTCCAGGCTCGGCCCGTCATCCATCGGGGCGATCCTCCGCGAACACCCGGCAACCCAGGGCGTCGCCAGTATCGTCGGGCTGTTGAATCTGGCCATCACCACGCAGGCCGAGGCACCACCGGATGACCCGTGTTCGGTCGAGACCGTCACATGGACGAGTGGATCCGGCCCGACCTTGAGCGCCCGGATCCCGACCCTGGTGTTCACGGCCGATCGAGTTCTGGAGGAGGATCTGTGACTACCCCTGCGACGGCCGATCCCGACGGACCTGACGGTGCGGGTGATGACGGCCTGTGGCCCGGTGACACCGGGACGCTGTCCTTCGCCTCCAGACGCGCGTTGGCCCGGCTGCTCACGGGCCCGCTGGTGCAGGCGCATCGCCAGCCGGAGATCTGGGCGGCTGTGGTCTCCGACGAGCCCGCCATGCGATCGCGACTGGCGGACGTGTTCCTCGATCTGGTGCTGGACCACGACGCCGGTATCGCCTTCACCAGGCAGGTCGACACGGGTGGACGGGTCGAGGTCCCGGCGGTACTGCGGACCGAGACGCTGTCGCACATGGACACCGTCCTGCTCCTGCACCTGCGGTCCGAGTTGTCCGTGGCCCAGCCCGGCGAGCGGGTGATCGTGGATCGCGAGGACGTGGCCGAGCGGGTCGACGTCTACCGTTCCGTCGTCGACTCCGACCGGAGCCGGTATGCGCGCAAGTTCGACGCCTCGTGGAACCGGCTCAAGAGCTACTCGCTGCTCTCCGACACGGAGACAGCGGGGCGCGCCGAGGTCTCCCCCGTCCTCCGCCACCTGTTCGACGCGGACGTCGTCGCGGGGATCCGCGACGAGTACCGCGCCCTGATCGAGGCGCGCGGTGGGGCCGACGGTGAGCACGACGGCGAACCGCCCGGCGGGCGGGACGACGCCCTGTTCGACGACGACGAGGTGGTCGACGATGACTGAGGCCCTACAGCTTCCCGGAGCTCCGGAACACCCTGATCAGCTGCGACTGTCGCGAATCCAGGTGTGCAACTGGGGAACGCTCGACGGGTATCACGACGTGGAGGTGCCGCGGAAGGGGTTCCTCATCACCGGCGGATCCGGGTCCGGCAAATCGACCCTCATCGATGCGGTCTCAGCGGTGCTCGTGCCCCCGGCGCACCTGCGATTCAACGCCGCCGCGCAGGAGGAGGCGGGACGGGGATCGGGGCGCACTCTCGTGTCCTACATCCGTGGTGCCTGGCGGCGGGGAGCCGACGCCGAATCCGGCGACCTGGCCTCCGTCTACCTGCGTCCCAAGGCCACGTTCTCCGCGATCGCCCTGACCTACTCGGACGGCCGCGGCACCAGCGTGACACTTCTCCTGTTGCTCTACCTGCGTTCGGGCGACAATTCCGCGGCCGGGGTCAAGCGTCTCCACGGGGTCCGCGAGCACTCGTCCGACGAGCCCACAGACCTGCCGGACCTGTTCGGCTACCTCCGCAGTGGCATCGACAAGCGGGCGCTCAAGCGGGAGATCCCGGACGTGAGGTTCCACGACAGCTACTCGGCGTTCGCCGCCGCGTTCCGGCGTCGGCTGGGCATCGCCTCCGAGTCCGCTCAGCTCCTGCTGCACCGGACCCTGTCCGCCAAGTCGCTGTCCAGTCTCGACCAGCTCTTCCGCGACTTCATGTTGGAGGAGCCGGGTACCTTCGCGGTGGCCGACCGCGCAGTGGCGCAGTTCTCGGAGCTTCGTGAGGCCCACCGGTCGGTGGTCGACGTGCGCAAGCAGATCGCCCATCTGGCCCCGCTCGCCGACCTGCGGGCCTCCCGGGACCGCGTGCTGGCGCTGGCCGACGAGCTGGACGCTGAGAGTGAGGCTTTTCCCGCGGTGCAGGCCGCCGTGACCTTCGAACTCGTCGAGGAGGAGCTGCGGACGGCCCGCGGGGCGCTGGTGGCCGCGGAGTCCACCATCGCATCCGCTCGAGATCGACTCGATGTACGACGCACGGCGGCCGACGACATCCGCGCCCGACTCCGGGGTAGCGCCGGCGCCGGGCGGGATGAGCTCGCGAGAGACCTCGACCGGGCCCTCGAACACGCCGCCGACGTCTCCGCACGGCGTGCGCGTGCGGAGGCGGAGGTCGAGCGCCTGGGCGGCGCCCTTCCGACTTCGGCCGAGGACTTCGCCGCCCTGCTCGCCACGCTCGAGCGCGAGGACGCGGAACAGGAGGCCGAGCGGGCGCGAGATCGCGAGACGCTGCGGGAGGTGGCCGGGTCCCTCAACGAGGAACAGCGCTCGCTCGAGGAGGTGACCGCGCAACTGCAGGCGCTGTTGCGACACCGCTCGAACATCGATTCCCGGCTGCTGGCCGCCCGGGACCTCGTGAGCGAGGCGGCGGGGCTGAGCGCGCGCGAACTACCGTTCGCCGGAGAACTCCTCGACGTCCCCACCGAGCACGCCCGCTGGCGTCCAGCAATCGAGCGGGTCCTGTCCGGCTTCGCCCGCACGATGCTCGTCCCCGACCACCTCCGGGACCGGGTGGCCGCCGCCGTCGACTCGACCCACCTGGGCGTCCGCCTGGTCTACGAGGTGGTCGACCACGGCGACGACTCCGCCGCCCGCAGGACCGGCCCGCACAGCCTCGTCCGGAAGGTCCGCCCCGCCGCCGGGCCGTTCCTCCAGTGGCTCAACCGCAGACTCGCGGCCGAATTCGACGTGATCTGCGTGGAGACCGCCGCCGAACTGGCCCAGCACGACAAGGCCGTCACTCTGCACGGATTGATCAGACGCGGGGCGCGGTTCGAGAAGGACGACCGCCGACGGATCGACGACCCGGCGGCGTTCCAGCTGGGCAGTATGGACGACTCCAAGGTGGAGGCACTGACCACTCTCCGGAACGAGATCCGGGCACGTATCGACACCCACGAGCGGCAGTGGGCCGGACTGGACGACCTCGACGCGCAGCGTCGCGCCCGCCAGCGCGCGGCCGCCACCCTCCTGGGCCTGCGGTGGGAGGAGCTGGACGCCGACACCGCCGAGGACCGCGCCCGGGCAGCCCGAGATCGCCTGGACCAATGGCGGGAGCAGCATCCCGAGGTCGCGGAGATGGAGCGGGACCTGCGCGCCGCCGAGGAGGCGCAGTCGCGGGCCCAGGCGGAGTACGACTCCGCGAACCGGGCCGGAGCGGTTGCCGCTAGCGTCGTGGAGGGTCTCGAGAGGCGGCTCGCCGACCTGACCGGTAATGAGAGGCGCGACGTCGACGAGGGCGCCGCGGCCCGCATCCGCGAACGCCTGGCGGCTGCGACGCGCCGCCTGACCGCCGAGAACGTGCAGGAAGTCTGCCAGCGTGCCGAGCGGTCCATCGCCGCCGAGCAGGTGTCCACCGCGACCGAGCGCGACCGGATCCATCGGCGCATCACCGCGGCTCTCACGTCGTACCTGGAGCTGTGGCCGGCCAAGAAGGCCGATCTCAAATCCGACCCGGAATTCGTCGGTGAGGCCGTCGAATGGCTGGTCCAACTTCGCCGGGACCGCCTCGCGGAGTTCGAGGACCGATTCCTCGGGCTCATCGGGGACATGCAAACCCGGAATCTGGGCGAACTCGCCCGTCACATCCGCCGCGCCCGCTCCGAGATCGAGGCCGGGATCAGACCGGTCAACGACTCGCTGCGCCGGTCGGAGTTCCAGTCCGGCCGGTGGCTGCAGATCGAGGTGCGTGACCGACGTACCGAGACCGTCACAGACTTCCTGAGCGACCTGGAGAAGGCGGTGTCCGGAGCGCTCGACAAGCGCACCGTCGACACCGCGGAGGCCGGTTTCGCGGTGATGTCACGACTCTTGGACCGGCTGGGATCCGCGGATTCCGCCGACCGACGCTGGCGGCAGACCGTGCTGGACACCCGGCGACACGTCGGCTTCATCGGCGTCGAGATCGACGAGGACGGGACGCCGACCAACTACCACGATTCGTCCTCCGGCCTGTCGGGCGGTCAGGCGCAGAAGCTGGTGTTCTTCTGTCTCGCCGCGGCTCTGCGGTTCCAGCTCGCGGACATCGACGCCGATGTGCCGCGCTACGGAACCGTGGTCCTCGACGAGGCGTTCGACCGGGCCGACCCCGACTACACGCGCCGCGCGATGGACGTCTTCACCGATTTCGGGTTCCACATGGTTCTGGCGACCCCGCTCAAGTTGTTGCAGACCCTCGAGCCGTACATCGGTGGTCTGGTGGTGGTGGGCATCGAGGACGGGAGCCGCTCCCGCATCGAGCGGGTCACCTGGGAAGCCGCGAGCTGACATGGCCGGGCCGACGACGCCGCGCGCTCCCGATGATCTGGCCGAAGCGTGCGCCACCCGGTTCGCCCGCCGGTACCGCGAGTGGATCGCCGACCCGGACTCCGCTGCCGAGTACGTCCTGCGATTCTCCACCGCATCCCCGACGGCGACGCGCGCCTCGGACGACCCGGCCGGCACGGCGGACTGGATCCGGCGGTGGCGGGAGTTCGACTCCGCCCAGGACGCCCTCGACGTACAGATCACATGGGTGGAACGCCGATTGCCCGGGTTCGGCGCGGTCGCTCTCCCTCAGCGCGTGGAGGTCCGGGGCGGCCGGGCGATCGCGCGGATCGCGGGACGAGCCGCGCACTGGGAGGCGATGCTCGCCAGGGCCACCGACCTGCTCCGGTTGGGCCCCGACGAGTCGGTCCTGCGACTCGCCGCCGCGGCCACCGCATCGACGTGGGAGAAGCTGAGCGACGTGGACATGGAGCGCCTGCTCGCCGTCTGCCGGTGGGCGCTCGCGCATCCCACGGGGGGATTGCGGGCGCGCGAGATCGCGGTCCCCGGAGTCGACACCAAGTGGATCGAATCCCGGCTCCGGGTGGTCGAGCAACTGGTCGACGCGGCCCGGGCGGGTCGGGACGGCACAACGCCCGACAACGTGGCCGGCGTCTCGGGCCTCGGACTGAAACGATCCGACCTCCGCGTGAGGATGCGGGTCCTCGACCCCGCGATCGACTTCCCACTGCGCGATGTGGAGAGCCCGGTCGATCAGCTCGCCGCGCTGTGGCCGGGTTCAGAGAGCCCGCGCAACCTCGTCGTCGTCGAGAATCTCACCACGTTCCTCGCACTCCCCGCGCTCCCCGGCGCGGTCGCAGTGTTCGGTCGTGGGTTCGCGGTCGATGCCGTCGCCGCGCTGCCCTGGGCGATGACGGCCCACGCCGTCTACTGGGGCGACATCGACTCCCACGGCTTCGCGATCCTCGACAGACTCCGACGCCACGCGCCGCACGCGGTCAGCGTCCTCATGGACGTCGAGACGCTCGACGCCTGGGGTGAGTTCGCGGTCCCCGAGCCCACGCCCGCCCGCGCGATGCCCACGCGACTGACCGCGGGCGAGCTCGCCGCACTGGAGGCGCTGACCGGCCGAGGCGACCTCCGGCTGGAGCAGGAACGTATCCCGTGGGACTGGGCACTGCCCCGCCTCCGATCCGCACTGGGCTGAGCGCGGGTCGGCCGGCGCTGGACGCAGACAACTCGATGGTGCCCCTCCCCGCCCCGTGATCAGCGCCACACCCGCCCGCTCGCCGCTGGGTATCGTGGCCCCATGTCCCGAGAGACCCGGAAACCCGGCCGCGGACGCTCCGCCGCGGCCCACACGGCAGACACGGACGACGCCGCTGGCACGTCCGCGCTCGTACCGAAAACCTCCGAGTCGAAGGAGGTGGCGCTGCGGTCGGCACCGGTGTCCAGCCTGGTGGGCACGGCGTTCGGCGCGGTGGCCGCGGTCGCGCGACTGGCCCGCCCCAAGGCGCTGCATCCCAAGGGCGTCATCGCGAAGGCCACGCTGAGCGTGACGGGGGTCGGTCGCACGGGCTCACCGCTGCTGGACGTCACGGGCCGGTGGCCGGCGACCGTCCGCTTCTCACGGGCGGTGGGCCTGCCGGACGCGGTCCCCGACATCGGCGGCATGGCCGTCCGTGTCCACGCCGAACGACCCGTGGACATCCTGCTGGCCAGCACGGGCACGGGCCCGCTGAGCCGCTACGTCCTCACCGCGGGCTGGCGCACGACCGGCCGCACGATGACCTCCATGTTCCCCGTGCTCATCGCCGGCCGACCGCTCCTGCTGGCCGCGATCCCCGGCGGCGACGGCGGCACGTGGACGCTGCAGCACGCCACGCCCCTCGGCAGGTGGCGGACCCTGGGCAGGCTCACCGTGGACTCGTGGGAGGACGACGACGAGGACCTGCACTTCGATCCCATCGGTAACCGCCTCCCCGGGTCGCGCTATCCGCACGTCCTCAGGGCGCTGCGGGATCCGTCGTACCCGCCCGCCGACCGGGCGTGACCGCGCTCAGCACTCCGAAGCGCCGCGCCTCCAGTAGCCCATGAACGCCACGGCCTCCTTGGGCACCCCGGCGGCGTCCACGGCGAGTCGGCGCATGGCGCGGACCAGACTCGCCTCCCCGGCGAGGAACACGTACGGGTCGCCGGCCGACACGGCGGTGGCGGGCTGCCACTCGCGCTCGGCGGGACGCCTTCCGTCCAGGACGGTCTGCACGCACTCGTCGCCCAGGTCCAACACGCCGGCCAGGTGCCGCGCCACCGCGGCGCCGGGCTCGCCCGCGCGGGGTAGCACGGTGACGAAGTCGGGGGCGCCGTCGGCGAGTGCCACGGCATCACCGGTGGTGGGCACCTCGATCACGATCTGCACGTGCCGCTCGGGAGCGGCCCCCGCCGCCGCCCGCTCCTCGGCGAGCTCGTCGGCGATCGCGAGCAGGGCCGGCGCGGCGGTCTCG
>NZ_KV823917.1:0-9809 GCF_001815995.1 Dietzia sp. HMSC21D01
GGGCCACCGCCCGACGCGGCGTCACCGGCGTCCGCCGTGTGGTCGGCGAGCGCGGCGTCGTCGTCGCGGCGCCGCGCGCGGATCTCGGCCCACGCGAAGTAGATGAGGGCGGCCGGGGCGAGGACGCCGAAGGCGAGCCACTGCAGGCCGTAGGACAGATAGGGCCCGTTCTCGATGCCGGGGATCGGCGCGGGGGTGAGCGAGCCGGGCTGGTCGCCGGTCAGCTGCAGGTACCCGGCGGGCCGGAGGTCGTGCCCGAGGGTGTCGCCGATGACCGCCGGGTCGACGACGCGGACCGTGGGGCGGCCGTCGAGCTCCACGGGCTCGGCCTGCCCGGGCTCGGTGACGCGCACCCGGGCGGTGATCCCGACCTCGCCGGCGGGCGCCGCGGGGTAGTCGGGGACGGCGTTGTTCTCGCCGACCCGGACGTAGCCGCGGTTGACGAGAATGTCCGGCCCGTCGACGGGGTCGAACACGGTCAGCACGTGGTAGACGAGCTCGCCGTCGACCGACCGCAGCCGCAGCAGGGCCTCGGAGTCCGGCTCCCACCGGCCGTCGAGGGTGACGAGCCGCCACTCGCGTTCGGCGTAGTCCTGCGGGCCGCGCACGACCTCGTCGAGCGGGGCGGGCTCGGCCTCGACGGACTCGACCAGCCGGGCGTTGCGGGCGTCGAGGTCGTCGCTCTTGCCGAGCTGCCAGGGGGCCAGGAACGCGAAGCACGCCCAGGCGAACAGGATCGCCGCGAGGACCCCGATCACCCACCCGGGGGTCAGGAAGCGCCGCAGGATCCGCATGCCCCCAGGGTATCGGGCGGGCGGGACGGGGTACCGCCGCGGTGGTGGCCGCTACCCCAGGAGGCCGCGCACCTCGGCGACGAGACCGGGCAGGGCCCGCGAGATCTGCATGCGCGTGCGGGTGAAGCCGCTGTCGTCGCCGTAGTAGGGGTCGGCCACGTCTGCGCCGTCGGCCCCGGGTTCGTACGCGCGCAGCAGACGGACCCGGTCGGGGTCGACGCCGGCCCGCAGGAGGTGGTCGCGGTGGCCGCTGTCGAGCGCCACGAGCAGGTCGGCGTCGTGGTCGTCGTCGGACAGCTGCGCGGCCACGTGCGCGGTGTCGTAGCCGTGGGCGGCGAGCTCGGACGCCGCGCGCGGGTCCATGCCGTGGCCGACGTGCCAGTCGCCGGTGCCGACGCTGGAGATCTGCACCCGGTCGCCGAGCCCGGCCTCGTCGAACTCGTGCCGTGCCATGACCTCGGCCATGGGGGAGCGGCAGATGTTGCCGGTGCAGACGAACACCACTCGTACCGTGCGGTCACCAGCCACGGATGATCTCCTCCAGTGCTGCGGTGTCGACGGCCGACCAGCGGGCCCTGTCCCACTCCTCGGGCCGGCCGTAACCCCAGCGCACGATGGCGGTGGGGATGCCGTACCGGGCGGCGCCGTCGATGTCGTGTTCGCGGTCGCCGATCATCAGCACCGCGTCCGTGCCGCCGTCGGCGGCGGCCACGGGGTCGACCCCCATCGCGGCGAGGGAGTGCGCGACGACGTCGGCCTTGGCCAGCCGCCCCACGCCGATGTCGGCGCCGCCGACGAACTCGAAGGGCGCGAGCAGGTCGAAGTGGCCGAGGATCCTGCGGGCGGCGTTCTGGTCCTTGCTGGTGGCCACGGCCATCCGGTACCCGTCCACGGCGAGCCGGTTCAGCAGCGTGTCCATGCCGGTGAAGACGGCGTTCTCGCGCCAGCCGACCTCGTCGTAGCGCTCGCGGTAGGCGTCGATCGCGCGGTCGAGGTCGGCGCCGGCCAGGCCGAGCGAGGCGAGGGTGTCGATCATGGGTGGCCCGGCGATCGAGCGGATGTCGCGGGTAGTGTCCCAGCGGGCACCCACGACGTCGAGAGCGTGGTGCAGCGATCGGGCGATGCCGTCGAGTGAGTCGGTGATGGTGCCGTCGAGGTCCACGAGGAGGATCGGGCGGTCGGTCATGCCGCCATCCTCCCAGAGTCGGGGGCGCGGGCCGGGCGACGGGCGGGGGACGGGGCCGCCGTCCTACGCTTCGGGCATGACCGAACCGACCGGAGTCCACGCCGACGGGCCGTCGTGGGCGGCGCTGCGTCACCACGGTGACGCCGAGCTGGTCCCCGGCGCCCTGGACTTCGCCGTCAACGTGCGTGGGTCGGGTCCGCCGGCGTGGCTGCGCGACAGGTTGGCCGCGCGCCTCGCCGACCTCGGGGGATATCCCGGGGGCGACGACGACGAGGCCGCCGTCTCGGCCGTGGCCGCCCGTCACGGGGTGGCGCGCGAGCGCGTCCTGCTCCTGGGCGGGGCGTCGGAGGGGTTCCACCTCCTCGCCGGCCACGCGGCCCGGCACCACCTACGCGCCGCCGTGGTGCATCCGTCCTTCACCGAACCCGAGCTGGAGCTGCGACGGGCCGGCGTCGGAGTCGAGCGTGTCCTTCTGCCCGGCCCGTTCCGCCTCGATCCGGCCCTGGTCCCGGGAGACGCGGACCTCGTCGTCGTCGGCAATCCCACCAACCCCACGTCGGTGCTGCACCCCCGCGCCGCCGTCGCGGCGCTGTGCCGTCCCGGGCGCGTCACGGTGGTGGACGAGGCGTTCTGCGACGTCGTGGACGACGAGGCCGGGCACACCCTCGCCGGCGCCGACCTGCCCGGCCTGGTCGTGGTGCGCTCGCTGACCAAGACGTGGGCACTGGCCGGTCTGCGCGTGGGGTACGCGGTCGGCGACCCCGCCGTGCTGGCCGACCTCGCCGCGCACCGACCGCACTGGCCGCTGGGCACCCTCCAGCTGGAGGCGATCCGGGCGTGCGTCGGCCCGGACGCGGACGCAGAGCTCGCCCGCCTGCGCGTCGACGTCGCGGCGGAGCGGGAGGCGATGGTCGAGGCCCTCACCGCCGCCGGGATCGAGGTGGGCGTCCCGCCGTCGGCACCGTTCGTGCTGGTCCGCACCCCGTCGCACGTCGATCCGGAGGCGTTCCGTGAAGGTCTCGTGCGACGCGGCGTGGTCACCCGTCGCTGCGACACGTTCCCCGGCCTCGACGCGTCCTACCTGCGGCTGGCCGTGCGGCCGGGCACGATGGTGGACGAGCTCGTCGGCGCCTGGCACGCGGAGGCCGGCGCGGCGCGGAACCGACTGGAAGGGGAGCGAGCATGACCACCGGCAGGCCCACCCTGGCCGACGTGATCGACCTGTTGGAGCGGGCCTACCCACCGCGCCTGGCCGAGTCGTGGGACCGCGTCGGCCTGGTCGCCGGCGACCCCGCCGCCGAGGTCTCGCGTGTCGTCGTGGCGGTGGACGCGACCGACGCCGTCGTCGACCACGCCCTCGCCGAGGGCGCCGACCTGCTGCTCGTCCACCACCCGCCGCTGCTGCGCGGCGTGCACTCCGTGGCCGCCGACACGCCCAAAGGACGCCTGCTGCACCGCCTCATCGCCGGCGGCTGCGCCCTGTACGCCGCGCACACCAACGCCGACTCCGCGCGGCCCGGCGTCAACGACGCCCTCGCCGACGCCCTCGGGCTCACCGCCGGCGCCCCCCTGGCACCGACCGGCGACGGCACCGTCGACCGGTGGGTGGTGACCGTGCCCGACGACGACCTCGACGACCTCCTGCACGCGGTCTTCGCCGCCGGGGCCGGACGGATGAGCGGCTACACCGAGTGCTCGTTCTCCGTGCGCGGCACGGGGCGCTTCCGGCCCGGCGACGGCACCGACCCCACGATCGGCAGCATCGGCGAGCCCGAACAGGTCTCCGAGACCCGCGTCGAGTTCGTGGCACCGCCCGAGTTGCGCTCCGCGGTACGGCGCGCCGTCGTGGCCGGGCACCCGTACGAGGTGCCCGCGATGGACGTCCTCGTCAACCACGCCGGACCCGGGCCCGGGCCGGAGGACACGGGACTCGGCCGGATCTGCGATCTCGACGAGCCCACCACCCTCGCCGCGTTCACCCGCCTCGTCGCCGACCGCCTGCCCACCACCGAGTGGGGGGTGCGGGCCGCCGGCGACCCGGAGGCCGAGGTCCGGCGCGTCGCCCTGTGCGGCGGATCCGGTGACTCGCTGCTCGGCGCCGCCCGCGCGGCCGGCGCCGACGTCTACCTCACCGGGGACCTGCGTCACCACGTCGTGGACGAGCACCTGCGCGAGGGCGGGCCGATGCTCGTCGACGCCGCCCACTGGGCGCTGGAGTTCCCGTGGTGCGCGCAGGCCGCGGCCCTGCTCGAGGAGGGCGCCGGGGTCACCGCGAACGCGTGCGATCTGCGGACCGATCCGTGGACGGTGGCCGCCGGGGGAGCGCGCGGGCAGCGGTAGTCTTGGCTCCCATGAAGGCCGATCCCCACCACCAGCGTCGACTCGTCGACATCGCCGACCTCGACCTGCGCCTGGCCGGTCTCGCCCACCGGCGAGAGCACCTGCCCGAGCAGGAGACGCTGGACGGGCTCACGGCCGAGCGCCGCGCCGCCACGGAGTCCGTCGCCCGGGCCCGGATCCACCTCGAGGACCTCGATCGCGCCCTGGCCAAGCTGCGCTCGGACCTCGACGCCGTCCGCCGACGCCGCGCCCACGACTCCGACCTGCTGGCCTCCGGCAGCCTGTCCGAGCACCAGTCCACCGAGCTGGACTACGAGCTGCGCTCGCTGGCCCGCCGTCAGGACGCGCTCGAGGCCGAACTCGGCGAGCTCAGCGAACGCCACGAGGCCATGGAGGCCGACGTCCGCCACTCCGGGGCGATCGTCACCGACCTCGACGCGCGCATCGGCATGGCGCGGGCACTGCGCGACACCGCGCTGGCCGAGCTCGAGGACGCGGTCACCGCCACGACGGCCGAGCGGGCGCGCGAGGCCGAGGGGATCCCCGCCGACCTCCTCGACTTCTACGCCCGGTGCGCGGAGAACGCCGGGGTCGGGGCGGCCATCCTCAACGGCGGCCGGTGCTCGGCCTGTGCGATGGACCTGGACCGCAGCACCGTGGCCGCGTTCCGGTCCGCTCCCGCCGACGACGTGCTCACCTGCCCCGAATGCGGCGTGATCGTCGTCCGTACCGGCACCCAATGAGCGCCGGTCCCGGCTGGACGGGCGCCACCGGCCGGCCCACCCGCATCGTCCTGGCCCGACACGGCCAGACCGCGCTCTCGGTCGACCGGCGGTACTCCGGCCAGGGCGACCCCGAGCTCACAGACCTCGGCCAGGCCCAGGCCGAACGCACCGCCCGGCGGCTCGCCGCCCTGCCGGACCTGGCCGCCGTGGTGTCCTCGCCGCTGCGTCGGTGTCTGGGCACCGCCGAGCGCGCCGCCGAGGCCGCCGGCGTGCCGCTCATCGTTGACGACGACCTCATCGAGACCGACTTCGGCCGGTGGGAGGGGCTGACGTTCCGCGAGGCCGCCGAGCAGGACCCCGACACCCACTCCCGCTGGCTCGGCGACACCTCTGTCCCGCCGCCGGGGGGCGAGAGCTTCGAGGTGGTGCGGGAGCGCGTCGAACGGGGCCTACGCCGCATCGTCTCCGAGCGGCCCGGGCAGGTGGTCGCGGTGGTCAGCCACGTCACCCCCATCAAGCTGGCCATCCGTGCCGGACTCGGCGCCGGCGACGAGTTGCTGTTCCGCCTGCACCTGGACCTGGCCTCGGTCTCCGATGTGCGCTTCTACCCCGACGGGCCCACGTCGGTCCACCTGGTCAACGACACCTCGCACCTCGACTGACGCGGCACGTCCGCCGACGCCGCGACTCGGCCGACGCCGCGGCTCGGTCGACGAGTGCCGGGGACTAGACTGGGGCGGCGAACGAGTCGGCCGGACGGCCGCGGACAGGGGAACCGGCGCCCACGGGTGGCCAGGCCCCGGCCCGAGGAAAGTCCGGACTCCACAGAGCAGGGCGGTTGCTAACGGCAACCCGGGGCGACCCGCGGGACAGTGCCACAGAAAACAGACCGCCGCGCCCACGCCGGCGCGGTAAGGGTGAAACGGTGTGGTAAGAGCGCACCAGCACCCCGGGTGACCGGGGTGGCTCGGTAAACCCCGCCCGGAGCAAGGTCGAAGGTCGCACCGCTCGCGGTGCGACTGCGCGGATGGACGTGCGGTGACGCACGGGGAGGGCTGCTCGCCCGAGTCCGCGGGTGGACCGCTCGAGGCACCCGGTGACGGTGTGCCCAGATGGATGGCCGTCGCCCGCCGCACGCGGTGGGCACAGGATCCGGCTTACAGGCCGGCTCGTTCGCCCCGCCCCGATCCGCTGTCGGGCCCCCGCTAGTAGGGTCATGGGTGCACGCCCAGCCCGTCGATCCGAGGAGGTCCGCAGTGTCGGAAGAGCAGTGGTACTACGACATCGCCACAGGTCAGGCGCTGCAGGGCAAGGTGACCAACTGGGACAACCGGATGGGCCCGTACGCCACACGGGCCGAGGCGGAGGCGGCGCTGGCCAAGGCCAAGGCCCGCAACGAGGCGTGGGACGCCGAGGACGAGAAGGACTGACCCGGCTCGGCGAGCTCCGCGCGGGCGTCGACCGTGTCGAGCGGGCCCCGGCCTCCATATCGCCGCCCTACTTCTTGCCCTTCTTGCCCTTCTTCCGGCGCTTGCGCGCCGCGCGCCGTGACTCCGACAGTTCGCGGTAGGCGGCCGTGACCGCCGCGGCGTCGCTCTCGAACCCGTCGAGGGCGCGCTCGGAGAATCCACGCTCGTGCTCGAAGAGCACCCCGAACCCGAACGTCGACTCGTGAGCCGTCTCGGCCCGGCGGGCGATCCGGCGGATCCACTGCCGGGCCGTGACGCTGTCCTGCACGTCCCCGAGCACGGTGTGCAGGCGCTGACAGGCGTCGCGCAGGGGTGCCACGGTGAGCTCGTCCGTCCCGGACAGGGCGTTGACGTTCCGCCGCAGGGCCTTGGCGCGCTTGCGGACGACGTGGGTCAGCTCCTCCCGCTCGGCCAGAGTGAGGTCGAGTTCGGCCAGGTCGCGCTCGGTGCGGGTGCGGGCCTTGGTGAACTTCTTGAACTGGCGGTCGACGCCACTCAGCATCAGGTCCTCGGCCTCGCGGCGCTTCTTCTTGCCGCCCTTCGCCGTGGTTCCGCCGGCGACGCGGACCAGTTCGTGGAGCCGGTCGACCAGGTCGAGGTACCGGTCGGAGAGCAGGGCCGCGGTGACCCGTTCGCCCGCGCGCCGGGCCTCCGCGTCGAGTTCCGTCCGCAGGCGCTGACGGGTCTGCGGGCTCACCACGTCCTCGGGGTATCCGGCGGCCAGCTCCTCGAGGCGCTCGTCGACCACCTGGATGTCGCGCAGCTTGCCCAGAACGGCGGCGAGGACCTTGAGCTCGGCGAGCAGCCCGGGCAGGTCGAGATCGGTGCCGGCGGTGTCGGCCTCGAGTTCGGCGGCGTAGGTGCTGATGGTGCTGCGCAGTCCGCGGACCGCCACGCGCATCTGGTGGACGCCCACCATGGTGGTGCGTCGGGCGGCCGGGTCGTGGTCGAGCAGCTTCTCCAGGTCGCGCGCCAGGGCGTCGCGGACCGGGGAGACGCCCTCGCCACCGGCGTCCGGTAAGGGCCCGATCGCGCGGGCGAGTTTGGACGACGACGACGAGGTGGTGGCCCCGGCGTCCGCGCACGCGGCGGCGACGGCCGCGAGATGGGCGTGGGCGTCGGGTCGCGCCGGATCGACGATCTCGGCCTCCCACTCCCGCCATGTGGCCGCGGACCCGCCGTTCACGAAGGCCTCGGTGGAGACGTGGTCGTCACAGAACTCGATCACCGCGGCGCCGTCGTCGTCCCGCAACGTGTGGACCTGCCGGAGGTTGTCGATCCGGGCGACGGGCGCCAGCGGACGGCGACGGACAAGCCCGGCGACCGCGGAGAGGAATTCGTCCGGGACCTCGTCGCCGAGAGGGGCCTGCAGTTCGATACGGCCGGCGTGGGCGGGCAGTTTGAGGTGCCACCCCTCGTCGTCCCCGCCGGTGCGGCGGCGCAGCGTCACCTTGTGCCGCGTGAGTGAGAGATCGTCGGTGTCGTAGTAGACGGCGGAGAGCTCGTACTCCTCCGGACCGTCCGCGACGAGCGGCGCGAACGCGTCGGCGGAGGGCGCCGGGATGTCGTCGTCGACCTCGAACTTGCTCTCGACCTCGACGGTCTCGTTGATCGTCATGGACCGGTTGTACCAGTTGTCGGTGAACACCGCCCGACGTGCTCCACCCACTCCGGACTTACTTGCGGGTAAGATCGGATGCGTTGCAGATCACACACTCGTCGTTGGGAGAAGCAGTGGATCAGCCGAACGTGGTCGACGTCCTCGTCGTGGGGGCCGGGTTCTCCGGCCTCGGCACGGCGATCCGGCTCTCGCAGGAGGGGTTCGACGACCTCGTGGTCCTCGAGCGCGGACACGACGTCGGCGGGACGTGGCGCGACAACAGCTACCCGGGGGCGGCGTGCGACGTGCCGTCCCACCTCTACTCCTACTCGTTCGCCCTCAACCCCGACTGGTCCCGGGCGTTCTCCCCGCAGGGGGAGATCTACGACTACATCCGCCGGGTCACCGCCGAGACCGGGGTCCGCGAGAAGATCCGCTTCGGGGTCGACGTCGCCGCCGTCGAGTACGACGCCGACCGCGGCCGCTGGTCGGTGTCCACGAACGCGGGGGAGTACGACGTCCGCGTGGTCGTCCTCGGCGTCGGGGCCCTGTGCGAGCCCAGGTTGCCGGAGATCGACGGCATCGAGGACTTCGCGGGCGACGTCTTCCACACCGCCCGCTGGGACCACTCGGTCCCGCTGGCCGATCGCCGCGTGGCGGTGATCGGGACCGGGGCCTCGGCCATCCAGGTGGTCCCGTCCATCGCACCGACGGTGGGTCACCTCGACGTCTACCAGCGCACCGCGCCCTGGGTCCTCCCCCGCATGGACCGCCCCTACCCGCGCCTGGAGCGGTCGCTGTACCGCCGGGTGCCCGGCCTGCAGAAGGCCGTCCGGGCCCTGCAGTACGCCAGCCGCGAGTTCCAGGTGGTGGGACTGACCCGCACCCGCGCCGCGCTGGCCCCCATCAAGGCGCTCGGCCGCGCGCACCTCGCGCTGCAGGTCCGCGACCGGGCGCTGCGGGAGAAGGTCACCCCGAACTTCGAGATCGGCTGCAAACGCATCCTGCTCTCCAACACCTGGTACCCCGCGCTCGGCCGGGACAACGTCGACCTCGTGACCGAGCCGATAGCCCGGGTCACGGAGAGCGGGATCGTCACCGCCGACGGCGTCGAGCACCCCGCCGACGTGCTGGTCGTGGCCACCGGCTTCCACGTCACCGACTCGCCGTTCTTCGAGCGCGTCCGCGGCGCCGACGGCCGCACCCTCGCGCAGAAGTGGCGCAGCGAGGGCATGGAGGCCTACAAGGGCACCACGGTGGCCGGCTACCCGAACCTCTTCGTCCTGGTCGGCCCGGCCACGGGCCTCGGGCACTCGTCGATGATCTACATGATCGAGTCCCAGCTGAACTATCTCGTGGACGCGTTGCGCACCATGCGGGACCGCGACCTGCAGACCGTCGAGGTCCGCGCGGCGGTCCAGGAGGCGTACAACCGCGAGCTGCGCGAGCAGACCGGCGAGACCGTCTGGGTGACCGGCTGTCGGAGCTGGTACCTCGACGACAAGGGCAACGCCCCGGCCGTGTGGCCGGACTTCACGCTCACCTTCCGCCGCCAGACCCGCGAGTTCGACCTGAGCGCCTACCACCGGCGGAGCGCGGCCCGGGTCGCGGCCGCGACGCCCGCCGGGCAGGAGGCCCTCCGGTGAGCGCCCGCGGTGCCGGACCGTCCCGCCCCTGGCGCGCACGGGCCGGCTC
>NZ_KV823918.1:0-2147 GCF_001815995.1 Dietzia sp. HMSC21D01
TCAGCCGACGCGCGAGAGCCAGGTGACCTCGGAGGCGGCCGGGTGGCCGCGCAGCGGCTCGAGCGCGCGGTCCCACGGGGTGCCGAGCTCCGCCTCGACGGCGGCGTGGAAGGCGGCGGGGCCGGCCTTCATGAGGTGGCGCAGCCGGTTCTCGCTGATGACGACGTCACCGCTCGCACCGGTCTGCCCCCGCCACATGCCGAGCTCGGGCGTGTGCGAGAAGCGTTCGCCGTCGACGAGGTCGCTCGGGTCCTCCGTCACCTCGAAGGACAGCATCGACCACTTGGCCAACGACTCGGCCAGCCGTGCGCCGGTGCCGACCGGACCGATCCAGTCGACGATCGCCTTGCGAGCGCCCGGCTGGGCCGGCTGGTCTTCCCAGCGCATGGCCGAGTTGGCGTCGAGCGTGCTCGCCAGAGCCCACTCGACGTGAGGACACAGCGCGGTCGGCGCGGCATGGATGAACACCACGCCGGTCGTCGTATCCGCGAAATGGTTATGGTCAGACATCACTTCACTCCCGACTCACTGAGGGACGTCTTCCCCAACGACCTCACGAAATCGTGTGAATGATGTGGCTTGTGTTGTTGTTGGTTTCTACTGTGCCTGAAGTGACCGGATTACACCAGTGACACTTCTGGACTCTCAGCAAAGTTACAGCACCGTGATTCCGACGCCGGGCGGCCCCTCGGCGTGTCGGCCAGCCCACCGGACGGCTCATCGATCCGCCCGGGCCGGACCCGGGCACCGGCAGCGGCGCGGTTACCGCCCGAGCGCCTCGACGACGCCGTCGGACAGCTCCGGCCACAGCGGCTTGGCCCAGTCGCCGAAGTCGCGGTCGGTGAGCACGACCAGCGCCGCGGACAGCGCGGGGTCGACCCACAGCAGCGTCCCCGACTGCCCGAAGTGGCCGAACGTCCCGGCCGAGTTCCGCGAACCGGTCCAGTGCGGGTCCTTGTCCCCGCGCAACTCGTACCCCAGCCCCCACGGGCACGGCTTCTGCATCCCGTACCCGGGCACGATCCCGTCGAGCCCGGGGAACTGCTCGGTCACGGCCTCGGCGAGGGTCTCGGTGGCCAGCAGTCGCGGCGCGACGAGTTCGCGCGCGAAGGGCACGAGGTCCGCGAGGCTGGCGGAGGCGCCGTGCCCGGCCGAGCCCTCGAGGGCGGTGGACTCCATCCCGAGCGGCCGGCACACGGCCTCGTGGAGGTACTCGGGGAAGTCGATCCCGGTGGCGTCGGCGATGTGGTCGGCCAGCACCTCGAACCCGGCGGACGAGTAGATGCGTCGCCGGCCCGGCGCGGTGCGGACCTCGTCCCTGTCGGCGAAGTCGAGTCCGGAGGCGTGCGCGAGCAGGTGCCGCACGGTGGAGCCCTCGGGACCGGCGGGATCGTCGAGGCCGATCGCCTCCTCCTCGACCGCCAACAGGGCGGCCGTGGCGACGAGCGGCTTGGTGACCGAGGCGAGGCGGTAGACGCGACTGTCGTCGCCGTGCGTCGCGAGCGCGCCGTCGGGTCCGACGACCGCGGCCGAGACGGTGTCCACCGGCCATTCCCCGACCACCGCAAGTGCGGCGGCGAGCGCGTCTCGATCGACCTGGTCCGACATCGGTTCCTCCCTGGTTCGCGTCCGGCCGGCGGCGCCGGCGGCAGTGCCCGTCAGTCTGTCAGGTCGGCGTGGACGCCGCGCCGGGGCGGGCGGACCCCGAGGCGGGCTGTCCCCGCACCGGGTCGGGCGGTCAGGGCCGGGGCACGTCGCGGCGCCGGAACGCGGCGAGCCCGGCGGCGACCAACACGGCGCCGCCCACGAGCAGGACGATGACGCCCGCGGTGTCGACGGGGCCGGCGGGGGCGGTGCCCACCGCGCCGAACGGCGACAGGCGCATCTGCGCCTCGGTGAGTCGGAGCGTGGGGCCCATGAGGGTGACGACGACGGCGAGGGCGAACGGAGCCCAGGCCAGGACCTGCAGTCGCGGGGCCGCGCCGAACAGGCAGACGGAGACCCCGACGAACAGCAGCGCGGCGGGCAGCTGCCACGCGCCCGCGCCGAGGATCCGACCCACCAGTTGCGGATCGTCGAGCACCGCTGCCGCGGAGACGGCGAACGCGGCCGCGCCGGCGAGTACGACCACCGCGGTGCCGGCCGCC
>NZ_KV823919.1:0-4786 GCF_001815995.1 Dietzia sp. HMSC21D01
GTGGGAGCGGATCGAGCCCCTGTTGCCCTCAAATGCAGGGCGGCAGGGGCATCCGTTTCGAGACAATCGCAAGATCGTCGAGGGGATCGCTTACCGCTATCGAGCAGGCATTCCGTGGCGGGATCTGCCGCGGGATGAGTTCGGTCCGTGGCAGACGGTGTGGAAGCGTCACGCCCGCTACGCACGGGACGGCACCTGGGACCGGATCCTGCACGTGATCCTGGCCGAAGCTGACGCCGCCGGGAAAATCGACTGGAACGTCTCGGTCGATGCAACGATCTGCCGTGCTCATCAGCACGGCACGAACACAACGCGCCCCGAGCAGGACACAGGGGGCACGGTCGAATCACAAGAACAGTCCCTTCCCGGACTGTGAACCCGCAGGTCACGCTATTGGTCGATCGCGGGGTGGGCTGACGACCAAGATCCACAGTGCCGTCGACGGTCGCGGCCGGCCGCTGGCAAATGTGGTCACCGGTGGTCAACGAAACGATGGTGCGATGCTCGCCGAAGTCCTGGCCGACATCCAGGTTCCGCGCCTCGGACGGGGTCGTCCGCGCACCCGCCCGGACGCGGTGATCGCGGACAAGGCGTACTCGTCCGGCACGATCCGTCGACAGCTTCGCAGCCGCAGTATCGCCGCTGTAATCCCCGAGAAGAGTGACACCATTGCCGCCCGCGCTCGGCGGGGAAGCCGCGGCGGCCGGCCGCCGAAACTCGACGTTGACCTCTACAAAGGGCGAAACGTCGTTGAGCGTTCGTTCGCTCTGTCCAAGCAGTGGCGCGCCCTGGCCACTCGCTATGACAAACTCGCGATTACCTACCGCGCCGCCGTCACACTCTGCGCAATCCTGACCTGGCTACGCCATTTGGGAGAGACGCCCTAGCTTCTCGCCAGTGCGCGGACCCACCGTGAGGTCTGTGACGGATGTGCGAGATGGACAACGTGTAGCCCGGGAAACCGGCCCTCCAACGTCGGTATCACTGGCTTGAGCTTCTTCCGCGTGCGCCAGCCCCATCGAAGAATGTGGTCTTCGTCGATGAGGAATTTCCATAGCGGCGGTTCGTAATTCCCGTTCCAAAGGTGCTCGCGCTGCAAGCGTCGGCAGACCGTCCGACGGATGAGGCGGGTCATCTGGATCCTGGTCGGGTAGTCCAGCCACAGGATGGTGTCAGCTCGGGACGCGATAAGGGGCCGCGCTTCGCGGTACTGCAATTCAACGACCCAGCAAGGTGTCGAGATCAGGTCCTCTACGTCCTCGAGAAATGTCTCTCGCCGGGTCCAGTTTGGGCCGTGGTAGAGACTGTCCAACTCGACGCGCTCGCAACGCAGGACTTCTGCCAGCTCATCGCACAAGGTCGTCTTTCCCGAGCCAGAGACTCCAGCTACCGCGATGCGCTTAGGTCCCCAGGTGATCCTGTCATCAGCATTGAGCACTGTGCCATTATCCGCACTTCGCATAGAAGCAGGATGCGGGCTCCCCTACATCCACTTACTCGCCCCATCCAGTGGGCCCGCTTAGCAATAGGAGACACGCCCTAGTAGTTCGGCGGCTCGGTCCTCGCCGAGTTCGGTGATGGCGATCCGGTAGGCGCCGCGGGCGCCCCAGTCCAGCTCGGGAAGGCCGGCGACGACGCGGTGCCAGCGCAGGACCTCGAGGAAGTGCGCCTCGCCTATCTGGTCGGCCGCTTGTCGAATTCAGTCCACCAGCTCGTCCACGCCGGCACCGTAGCCAGGGCCTCCGACACCGGCGGTCAGTGCAGGCCGCGGGCGGCGATCAGACCTGCGACGAACGCGGCTGCTTTGTCGGCCTCGGCGTCGGTGAGGTCGAACTCCTGGCCACCAATCACGGTGCGAGCCGCGCCAAGCGGCTCGAGTCCGAACATGAGGCGGGTGCTGGCCGACAGCGCCGCCCGGTCGGCGATGTCGCCGACGGTGCAGTCCAGGGCCTCGGCGAGTGCTGCGAGCTGGTCCATGCTGATGGCACTGGGCGTCGCGGCCGGCCCGTGGGCGGTGGGCTTTGATTGTCCGCGCTCCCAGGCGCTGATCCAGGGGGATTTCACGCCGACGGCGACGGCGAGCTTGAGCTGGGACAGTCCGCACTCGAGGCGGACGGCGCGGATGGCGCGGCCGAGTGAGCGGGCCTCGTCTGATGTCATTGCCCCTCCCCCGCTGTGTCGGGTCGGATCTCGGCGACGACTGACCAGTGCCCGCCCTCGCGGGCGGTCGACACCACGGACGCCTCGACCCCGCCGAGGGCGCGCCTGCGGCGGTCGAGGTCGATGTGGGCGTGCAGCTCGCTCGGCCCGGTCCCGATCAAGTACATGTCGTCATCGTGCCCGGTGCTACGGCTGTACGGGTGTCGCCCCTGCCGGGGGCGCCTGGGGCGGCGCGTCGAGGGTCAGCAGCCATGAGGTCGCAGCCTCGATCGCCTCGGCGGCGACGGCCGCACCGATGGCGTCCCGGTCGACGGGCTGGCCGGTCGACCGCTCGTGCTTGCACAGGTAAAGGTCGACGGCGTCGGAGACGGTGCCCGGGTCGATCGTGGCTCCAAGTGCTGCCAGGGCGTCGTGCGCCTGGTGCTCGAGCTGGGCCTGCGAGTGCATCTGATCATCCCTTCTGGGTGGTGTCGGTCGCCGACGGTTACTGGGCGGCGGTCGGGCCTGCGGTGAGCGAGGCGCGGCGCTCGGTCTCGGTGCGCATGGCGCGGCCTTGGGCGAGGAGAATCTCGAACAGCTCGGCGGTGGAGGCCTCGGCGCTGGCGCGGGTCAGGGTGTGGGCGGTGGCGGCGAAGGCCCGGCGGTAGGCGGCGTCGAGGACGTCGGCGGCGAGGGTGGTCAGCCCGACGGCGGGGGTTCCGAGCAGGGTGACGGTCTGGAGGGCGTCGGCCAGGAGTCGGCCGTGGTGGCCGGCCATGCGTCCGGCGCTGGTCAGGGCGGCCAGGACGCGGGTCGGGTGGTGGGGCTCGTCTGCGGCGATCAGCTCGGCGATGACGGCGAACAGCTGGCCGTAGCGGGTGTTGAGGAAGTCGCCGGCAGTGAGGTGGCCGGTGATGTGGCGAGCCTCGGTGGTGTCGGTGGTGTGCAGCAGGGCGCAGAGCAGGGCGGCTTCGGGGTCGAGCTCGGGGACGGTGGGGGCGTCGTCGGTGGCGGCGAGGTCGTCGACGTCGACCGGGTCGGCGGTGGCCTGCGGGTCCTCGGTCATGGTCTGCATTGTGGTGTCCCCTCCCCTGCTGGTGGGTGGCTTAGGCGGCGTGGGCCGCGAGGTTCTTGATGCGGTCGGGGCGGAAGCCGGCCCAGTGGTCGTCGGCGGTGACGACGACGGGGGCCTGGAGGTGGCCGAGGGCCATGACGTAGTCGCGGGCGGCGGCGTCGGCGGTGATGTCGACGAGCGTGTACTCGAGGCCGGCCTTGTCGAGGGCCTTGATGGTGGCGCCGCACTGCACGCACTGCGGCTTGGTGTAGACCGTGATGCTCATCGGGAGATCCCTTTCGGGTGGTGCCCGTCTGCCTCTCGGCGATGGGCGGCGGCTCGTCAGTAGTCGAACTCGTCGAGATCGACGACGGGGGAGGTCGAGTGGGTCGCGATGATCGCCTCGGCAACGCCCGGGGTTGAGGCGATGGTCGAGCGGATGATGTCGTCGACGGTGACACCCTCGGCGAGGGCCTTCTCGGCGGGGAGGCCCTGTGTGCGGGGGTCGCTGATGAGGTAGCGGAACGTCATCGCGGTGATGTAGGCGATGCTGTAGATGTCCTCTCCCCTGCCCGGGTGCAGCCGCTCGTCGACGAGCTTCGCTGCCAGCATGGCGACCCCTGCGATGTGGTCGCCGTTGTAGAGGCGGGAATCCTCTACTTCGTAGTTCTGATCGCCCATTGCTCGTCCTTCCTCTCTGGCTCTTGCTTACTTCTATCATACACGCATGATGCGTGTATGCAAGTAGTTTTGGGGGTTTTTTGGTTCTCACCTGCGGTTTTCCCGTCTGCCTCTCGGCGATGGGCGGTTGTGGGCTAGCCCTGGCTGGGGATGGGGGCGAGTCGGTCTCCGGTGACGAGCAGGTCGCCGTTGTAGTCGTCCCGGTGTTGCGGGATGTTGTGGGCGAGGTAGAGGCCGTGGGTTCGCATGGCGACTCGGCTGATCTGGGGGTAGAGGAATCGCTTGTGGCCGTTGAGTAGGGCGGCGGCGTCGTGGCGTTCGATCTCGTGGGTGATGTGAAGTGCCGGCCGCACCTGGGTAACGAGCTCGCGGTTGTCGAGCAGGTGGGTGGCATTGGCTGCGGTGGGCTCGTAGTAGCCGGTGCGGGTCTTCTTCGGACTGGTGTTCATGGCGTTCTCCTGGCTAATGAGGGAGGCGTGCGCCCGTGGGCCGCCCCCGCCGGGTGGCGGGGGCGGTGGGGTCAGGCGGCGGTGACGATCTCGGCGCGGCCGTAGTGATCGTCGCCGCAGACGGTGCAGCGGTAGACGCCGTGGCTCTCGCTGCCGGTGCGGGTGACCATGCCGAGCGCTTCGGCGGTGGCGATTGCGGAGTGGTTCTCCTCAATCGCGGTCCAGTCGTCGTTGACCAGGCCGACGAGGCAGGTAGTGCAGACCAAGTGGTCCATGTTGACTCCTTTCGGGTTCGGGTTGAGGGGCCTGGCGGCCCGCTCTACTTCCAGTATACACGCATCATGCTAGTATGCAACTAGTATGGGCCGGTTAAATCGCCCCTCACTTGCGGCGATACACCCGACACCACGCGGGCAGAGCCGTTCGCGCAGGGCCCCTTTCCCTGACACCTGCCGATCTCGTG
>NZ_KV823920.1:0-1493 GCF_001815995.1 Dietzia sp. HMSC21D01
TCCGCGCGAGAAGGTCTTCCGTCCCGGACCCGCGCCACTGCGCTCCCACCTGCCGGTGCTGGGCAAGACGCTGGAATACGTGCACGACCCGCTGTCCGCGATGGCCCGTCGCTATCGCGACCACGGACCGGTCTCCGATCTCAACCTCCTCGGCCGCACCTGGACGGCGCTCATCGGGCCCGACGCGTGCCAGGCCGCCCTGCAGAACGGCGACAAGGCGTTCGCCAACGGACCGGGCTGGGGATACCTGGTGGGGCCGTTCTTCAACCGTGGGCTGATGCTGCTCGACTTCGAGGAGCACAAGCACTACCGGCAGATCATGCAGGAGGCGTTCACCCGCCCCCGACTCGAGGGCTACACCCGCACGCTCGTGCCGCTCGTCGACGCGGGGATCTCGGCCTGGTCCCCGGACCGGGCGTTCCAGATCTACCCCGCACTCAAATCGCACACGCTCGACCTGGCGACCGACGTGTTCATGGGCGGCGCCGAGTACGCCGCTCCCGGTGAGCTCGACCGCGTGAACACGGCGTTCGTCGACTGCGTGCAGGCGGCCAACGGGTACGTCCGGTCGACCGTGCCGGTGCCGTTCACCAAGTGGGGCCGCGCCACCCGCGGCCGCCGGCTGCTGGAGGAGTTCCTCCGCCGCCATCTTCCGGCCCGCCGCGCGAATCCGGGAGAGGACCTGTTCTCCGCGCTGTGTCAGGTGGCGGACGCCTCCGGCGGGATCGACGACGACGACATCATCAACCAGATGATCTTCCTGCTGATGGCCGCGCATGACACCACGACCAGCACGGTGACGTCCATGGTCTACGAGCTCGGCCGCGACGTGGAATGGCAGGAGCGGCTGCGTCGGCAGTGCCTGGCGCTGGGCCCGAACCCGAGCCTGGCCGAGCTGGAGGAGCTGCCTGACCTCGCGCTGGTGATGAAGGAGACGTTGCGTCTGCACCCGCCGGTTCCGGTGCTGGCCCGCAAGACGGTCAAGGACACCGAGATCCTGGGGGTGGAGATCCCGGCCGGCCGGCTCATCTCGGTGATGCCGCTGTACTCGCACCACATGCCCGAGTACTGGACGGATCCGGAGATCTTCGACCCGGAGCGGTTCTCCGAGGAGCGGCGGGAGGACAAGTCGCACCGCTTCGCGTGGGAGCCCTTCGGCGGAGGTGTGCACAAGTGCCTCGGCATGATCTTCGCCAACCTCGAGTCGAAGCTCGTGCTGAGCGCGCTGCTGCGCCACTTCGAGTGGTCGGTGCCGCTGGACTACTCCCCGCCCATGAAGAACGACTCGCTGCCCTACCCCGGCGACGGGCTGCCCGTGTCGCTGCGCCCGCTCTCGCGCGTCCACGCCTGACCCGCCGCCGCCCACCCGCCCGCACCTGCTCCGGGTGCGGGCGCGGGCATATGCGCAGCTAGAGTCGCCCGCGCCGGCGCCACCTATCCGATTCCGCGGCGCCTACCGGATCCGCTAGTGGGCATCTCCGTTAGTTCGTCGG
>NZ_KV823921.1:0-5639 GCF_001815995.1 Dietzia sp. HMSC21D01
CACACCCCGCCAATGGCGCAACAACACCACGCCACCGGCACCGTGAGATCACCGCTCGCGTGTCAGGCCTCCGTTGCGACCTTCCCGCGCGATCAGGTCACGGGACGCGCTGTCGTCGGCGCGGATCTGATGGGCGGTCTCGAGCACTTCGTCGATGTCGCTGTCGGGGATGACGACGGCTCCCGATGAGTCGCAGAAGATGTACTGGCCCGGATAGATGCCCACTCCTTCGATGACGACGGGAACATTTGCCTGAAACGGCGTGACCACTGCTCCACCCCAGGCGACGGCCTCTCCCGAGCACCATGCGGCGAACGGTTCCGCGGCCAGTTCGTCGAAGTCACGAAGGCGTCCGTCAGTCAGGACGCCGGCGAGGCCGACGTTGGTCGCACGGGAGAGCTTCGTTCCACCGGCGAGAGACGTCGAGCTGTGGCCGTTGCTGGCCATCACGAGGACCGTGTTGCCGGGATCGGCTGCTGATCCGTCGACGGCCTGGTGGAACAGCCGTCCGAAGGTGTATTCCTCCGGGTCGAGCGCGGCGTGGCAGGTCGGGAAGAAGGAGATCGTCGCGACGCGCCCGAACAGGATGCGTTCGGGTGCCGGACTGACGAGCCCGGTGATATGGGCGCGGTGACGGTGCTTCCGGCCGAGCGCATCGGTCAGGTCTGCGCATGTGAGGACTGCGGCTGACGCTGCGCGACGTCGCTCCACCGCGTTGTCTTCATCTTCGTTCACGGTCGTTCCGCATCATTCCTCCGTCACTGATGACGCGGGGGCGCGCCACCGGCTCAGCGGTGACGCGCCCCCACGTGGACATGGTCAGACGGAAGCCTCGGTCGCCTGGATGCGGCGGGGCAGGACCCAGCCGGCACGAGGGTAGTGGCAGTTGTAGCCGTTCGGATACCGCTGGAGGTAGTCCTGGTGCTCGGGCTCGGCCTCCCAGAACGGGCCGGCGGGCTCGATCGTGGTGACAGCCGATCCTGGCCACAGACCGGAGGCATCGACGTCGGCGATCGTCTCCTTGGCGACCTGCTCCTGCTCGGGGGTGAGCGGGAAGATCGCCGACCGGTAGCTGGTGCCGATATCGTTGCCCTGACGATTCAGGGTCGACGGGTCGTGGATCTGGAAGAAGAACGCCAGGATGTCCCGGTACGTCGTCTTCGATGGGTCGAAGACGATCTCCACGGCCTCGGCGTGGCCGGGGTGGTTGCGGTAGGTGGCGTGATCGTTCTGCCCGCCGGTGTATCCGGCGCGGGTGCTGATCACGCCCGGCTGCTTGCGGATGAGCTCGTCCACGCCCCAGAAGCAGCCGCCGGCCAGGACGGCCGTCTCGGTGCCGGGTGTGCGGGTGACCTCTCCGGTGTCGTGAATTCCACTGGTCATGATGTGTGCTCCTTCGTGGTCGTGGTGGTGGTCTCGAACAGTGAGCGGAACTCTCCATACCCCTCGGCCTCCAGGTCGGAGACGGGGATGAACCGCAGCGCGGCGGAGTTCATGCAGTAGCGCAGGCCGCCCGCGTTCGCGGGGCCGTCGTCGAAGACGTGCCCGAGGTGGCTGTCCGCCCCGGTAGAGCGGACCTCGGTGCGGGGCATCCAGAGGGATCGGTCCGTCTTCGTGTGGACGGCGTCAGCGACGACCGGCTTGGTGAAGCTGGGCCATCCGGTTCCGCTGTCGTACTTGTCGGTGGATGAGAACAGGGGCTGTCCGGAGACGACGTCCACGTACAGGCCGTCCTCGTGGTTGTCCCAGTACTCGTTACGGAAGGCCGGCTCGGTGCCGTCCTTCTGGGTGACGCGGTACTGCTGGTCGTTGAGGCGGCTCAGGGCCTCAGAAGTCTTGCTGTAATCGTGCGACACAATGTCCTCCTTGTTCGGCGCCGCTGGCTGCGGCGTCACTGTTGATAACGCCGGGGTGACGCGGTTTGGTCCCGTGAGCCTGGGAGTGGGCTGTGACTTCGAGAATCCTCCTGTTGTTGTTCCGGGCTATGAGGTATCGCCTTCGGTGAAGCCCCATGTCGTACCTGACTGGCTGTCGTTGAGCACGATCCCGGCGGCGTCGAGTTCGTCACGGATACGGTCTGCCGTACGGAAGTCCCTGGCCTTACGGGCCTGGGCTCGCTGGTTGAGCGCCTGTGCGATCAGGGCCTCCAGTGCGCGCTCGGCGAGCGGGGGTGTGGCCGTTGATTCGTCCCACGGGCTGTCGCGCGGGTTGATGCCGAGGACGCCAGTCATGGCGAGCACGGCGTCCAATGCGTCGGCACCGGCCCGCGCGTCGTGCTGGGCGAGGGCGGTGTTGCCCTGCCTGACCTCGTCATGGAGGACCGCGAGTGCCATGGGGATGTTGAGGTCGTCATCCAAGGCGTTTCGGAATGCGACCGGCAGCATGTCCGCGTCCGCCGTGCGCCTGGAGTGGTTGGTGCTCCGGGTGATGAAGTCTTCGATCCTGCGCATCGCCGCCGTGGCGGATCGCAGGGCGGAGTCGGTCAGTTCCAGGTTCGACCGATAGTGGGCCGATCCGAGGTAGTAGCGCAGGTCGAGAGGACGCATGTGCTGCAGTAGCTCGTCGAGGGGTGTCGCATTGCCGAGAGACTTGCTGATCTTGTCGCCGCCGGACGTGACCCAGCCATTGTGCATCCAGTAGCGCGCGAATCCGTATCCGGCGGCACGGGACTGCGCCTGTTCGTTCTCATGATGAGGAAAGCGCAGGTCGAGCCCGCCACCGTGGATATCGAAGCTCTCTCCCAGGTAGCGGAGAATCATTGTCGAGCAGCTCAGATGCCATCCGGGGCGTCCCGGCCCGTAAGGCGAAGCCCATGCCGCAGGAGCAACGATCTCCTCGCTGGCCCCCGCGTCCGGGGGAGCCGACTTCCAGAGCGCGAAGTCGCGAGGGTCACGTTTCTCTGTTGCCTGATCGGTATGTTCGTCTCCGCGGAGAGTGCCGTGCTCCTGTGAGGTCAGAGACCCGTAGTCGGGCCATGATGAGACGTCGAAGTAGACGTCCCCCGCTTCCCCTCCCGCTCGGTACGCGTGGCCTCGGGCGATCAGCCGGTCGATGAAGGTAAGCATCTCGGCGGTGTGCCCTGTCGCGCGCGGCTCGATCGTCGGCGGCAAGATACCGATCTTGCGATAAGCGTCGGCGAACGCCCTCTCATGACGAGCCGCCCACGCCCACCATGGAACGCCCACCGTCTGGCTCGCGGCAAGAATCTTGTCGTCCAGGTCGGTGATGTTTCGCACCAGGGTCACGTCGAGATCGTGGCCGATCTGGAGCCATCGTCGCAGCTGGTCGAAGACCACTGCGGATCGGAGATGACCGACGTGTGGCGGAGCCTGAACAGTCGGACCGCACAGATAGATGCCGACGTGGCCCGGTCGCAGGGGCGCGAACGTGCGCAGCGATGACGTTCCACTATCGAAGAGCTGTAGGGTCATCGGTCAGCCCATCTCGTGGGTGCGCTGCTCTCGGAGCGCACGGAGGTGGACGGCGGCCCAGGAGCGGAAGGGGCGCCAGCGTTCCGCGACCTCCTCGAGCAGCGATTCGGGCCCGTACTGGTAGGAGATCTCGGCGTGGAGGCGGCGTTCCGCGCGCGGAAGGATGTCCTGGGCGTTGGCGCCGCGGATAAGGATGAGGTCCGCGGCGAACGGGCCGATGCCTGTCACCGCGAGCAGGTCGCGGCGAGCCGATTCTTCGGGCATTGCTTGGAGCCGAGGACCGTTGAGCAGTCCGGTGAGTGCGGCCTCTGCGACAGCTCGGAGATACTCTGGCTTCCGACCGGGTAGGTCCAGCTCTCTGGCGTCGATGGCGCGGATGAGCGCATCGGGCGCGGGAAAGGCCCCGTCGTTGCCGTGCGCGACGATAAGGTCGCGGCGGAGTCGGGCAGCGACTGGGACGCGAGTGCGCTGCGACAAGACACACCAGGCAGCGGCTTCGTACGGGGAATGGAAGCCGCACGGGCGATATCCGGGGAGAGCCCTTTGGGCGGTGGCGATGATCGGGTCGCGATCGCCTACGGCCGGCCATCCCCGCGCGTCCACATCGAGAGAGAGGAAGCGCCGCACCTGTTCAGCGGCTGCGGCCAGATCGCCCGGGCCGGACAAACCTATCTGGGTGCTCTCCCCGCTCTGGGTGACGTGGGCGGACACAGACGTCCAGTCGTGCTCGCTCACAAAGCGTGCGGAGAGGACGTCCGGGTCGCCGCCGGATTCGATCGCGGTAGGTGTGAACTCTTCCCAGAACCGCTTGCTGGTGCGCAACGACCACGGCCCGAGCACTGGGACCGAGAGGGTGTGCTGCGCCATGGTGGTGTTAGGCGCGGGCGTGGATCGTGACGACGTAGCCGTCGGGATCTCGGAACGAGAACTGCAGGCCGAACGGCCCCTCGACCGGTTCCTGCACAATCGGCACTCCCGCGTCGACGAGTCGTGCCTGCACACCTTCCGCGTCATCGTTGTGGAACCAGACGCCGATGCCGGCACCGAGCTGAGGGATCGCGTCGAGATCCACGCCCGGGAACGGGTCGCGGACGGCGAACGCGGTTCCTCCTGCGGAGAAGACGGTCGCTGCCGGGTTCGAGTCTGGGAGCCGCGTGAGTCCGACGAGCTTGTCGTAGAACTCCGCGGAGACGGCGCGGTCCCGCACCTGGAAAGAGACGAAGTCCGGGCCGGTGGTTGTTGCTGCCATGAGCAGGCTCCTGTTCTGTTCAATAACGCCAGTGTCAATATCCTGACACTCAATGGAGTGTGTGTCAAACTATTGACATGGATGCATTGGACCGGAGCCCGGAGTCGCTGGGGGTGCTGATCAAGGAGACGCAGTCGCTCCTGAACCAGCGAATGGACGATCGGCTTCGCCCGCTCGCGCTGAGCGTGCCGCAATACGCGTGCTTGACCGCCTTGCAGGACACGCCAGGTATCACGAGCTCTGAACTCGCCCGGCGCGCGTTCGTGTCCCGCCAGTCGATGAACGTGCTGCTCCAGGGACTGGAGAAGCGGGGACTCGTGAGCCGCTCGAGTGATCCTGGGCCCCGGCGAGAACGGAGCGTGGTGCTGAACGACACCGCAGAGCTCATCCTCGAACGCGCGCATGAAGAAGTGTCCTCGGTTGTTCAACGCATGACGATGGAGGTCGAGCCGGTGGAGCGCGCCCGTCTCTCCGAGCTTCTGGCCCGTTGCCGAGACGCCCTGCTCATTCCTTGACAGCATTGTCAGGCCCGGGAAACTGGTACCGACCGACGGCGCTGTAGGAGCCGCGGCGGAAGCGGAGACCAGTGATCCGCTCGTCTTCGACGAGCCAGCGCAGTTCGTAGCACGCTCGGTAGTCCGGCGGCCAGAAGGAGCAGAACTGCCCCTCTGCATCCACGTACCACTCCCCCAACGTGGGTCTTCCGTTCTCGACATACACGGTCTTGCCGTTCTCGGCGAATGCCTGCGTAGCCCCGTCCTCGTACAGAATCGATGCGGCCGTCAGCGCGCGAGGGATATCCGATGCTCGAACTTCCTCCGAGTCGATGACGGTGAGGTCAGACAGAGGATCGTTCATCCGTACGTCTCCTCTGGTCTGATCTGCTGCGAGAGCTCCAGTCGGCTCTCGTCCTGGGCCCCATCGAGGCGAGGTGTGGTGTTGTTGCGCCATTGGCGGGG
>NZ_KV823922.1:0-4081 GCF_001815995.1 Dietzia sp. HMSC21D01
CCCGGTCGGCAGTCGCCGACCGGGGGCCGTGTCGTATCCGGGCTGACCGGCCGCGCGCGGGTCAGGCCAGGAGGGAGCCGTCTACCTCGTCCCATGAGCTGGCGCCGCACAGGGAGAGCGTGAGGTCGATCTCGGCGAGGAGGTTGTCGAGCACCTCGCCGACGCCGCGCTCGCCCGCGATGGCTAGGCCGTAGATGTGGGGCCGCCCGATCGTCACCGCGTTCGCCCCGCAGGCCATGGCCTTGACGACGTCGGTGCCGTTACGGATGCCGGAGTCGAGCAGCACGGTCGGCTCGGGGCCCACGGCCTCGCGGATGCGGACGAGGGCGTCGAGGGTGCCGATCGATCCGTCGACCTGGCGGCCCCCGTGGTTGGAGACCATGACCGCGTCGACGCCGGAATCGAAGGCCTGCCGGGCGTCGTCCGGGTGCAGGACGCCCTTGAGGACGATCGGCAGCCGGGTCCGCTCCCGCAGGGTCGCGAGGTGCTCCCAGCTCAGTGCCGGATTGGAGAAGGTGTCGAGGAAGGTCTGCACGGCGGCGCGGGTTTCGGGTGCGCGCAGGTTGTCGAGCAGGCGTCCGGGGCGATTGCGCGCCATCTCCAGCAGCGTGAGCGCGGCTCGCGGGGTGACCTTGATGGTGCCGGGGTCCGAGCCGGGGCCGGCCGCGGCCTCGCGTGCGACCCGCTCGGCCACCATCTCGGTGAAGCGCGGGTCGGAGACGTACTGGGCGATGCCGACCCCGCGGGTGAAGGGCAGTGATCCGAGGTCGAGGTCCCAGGGCCGCCAGCCGAGGGTGGTGGTGTCGAGGGTGACGACCAGGGCGCCGGCGTCGATCGCCTCGGCGCGGGCGGTCTCCTCCATCGGCGAGGAGCCCTGGGAGGACAGGATGTACGGGATCCCGCGCTCGGCCGCGGCCCGCCCGACCATGAGGTCGGCGTCGCGGCGGACCAGACCCGCCGCGCCGATGGGGGCGACCAGCACCGGGGCGGGGAGTGTTTGCCCGAGCACGGTGGTCGCCAGGTCCCGCCGGGAGGTGTTGCGCAGCATGCGCGGCACGAGCGGGCGGCGGTCGAAGGCCTCGCGGTTGGCGGTGATGGTCGTCCCGGAGCCGGCGCCGCCGTAGATGTAGGCCCAGGCCTTGGCCCCGCCTGGCCGGCGCAGGAGCGCGCGTCGCGCGGCGGCCTCGAGCTTCTCGGCGCTGGTCGGCACCGTGGGCGTGATGCCGGAGATGCCGGAGCGGTAGATGACGTTCTGCCGCGCGCGGCCGAGGGGGTCCGGCGCGGGCGTGTCTGTGGCGGGGGTCACCGAGTCTGCCGTCATAGCGGAGAGCGTACTGCGGGCGGGTCGACGGCAGAGCGGGAGGAGCTAAGCGTCGCTGCTGCCGGGCCTGCGCACCATCGCGGTCGAGGACGCCTCGCCCAGGGTGGCCACGGTCCCGATGACCTCGAACCCGAACCGCTCGTAGAGGCGCCGGCTCCCCGGCGTGGTGGATCGAGAAAGGCCAGCGGGGTCGGTGGGCGGTGCCGTTGGCTAGGAGCCCGGCTCGTACTGCCAGATGGTTCCATCGTGGGTAAGGCGCCGGTAATCGCAATATGCCTCCTGGCCATTGGACGGATCGATCGCCTTGGCTCCGACGCCGGGACACGGCTTCGCACCGAGCGAATTGGCGACCTCGGTGACGCTGGGTAGGCCAGGAGCGAGGGCGGGCGCCGGGTATGGGACCGGGGTCGGATACGGGGCCCAGAGTCGGGCGTCGGTGCGGCTCAGCTGAGCGCACCAGAGCTGGGTGCCATCTTCTGCGAATGCCCGCTGGTTTGGGGCAGGGCAGTAGCTGAACGGGATCACCCAATTGGACGCCACGTACGTCGGAGCCGGTGGAACAAGGTCGTGCCAGACGAGCGGGTACGGGAGTACCGGCAGCTGGGCGCTTGTAGATCCAGGAGGCGCTGGAACGGGTACCGGCGCCATCGGGGGAAGCTCGACTGAGCCACCGGGGAGGACCTGGCCGCTAGCGATCGGGGCGAGAGTGGCGCTGATGGCGATCGCACCGGCGACCCCGGCGAGCAATGTCCGAGCACGTGACATAACGACTCCGCTTTCAGTGAGGGTGTTGCTAATTAAATCATCGGGACCGCCCGGCATCTGCCGAAGTACGAGGATTCCTGCTGTTCAGCGGTGCTACTATCCGCCCAAGGTGAGTTTTCCCGACGAACAAGGGTTTCTTTCGAGACCGGCCGAACTATCTAAAGAGGGATTCCCGTGAAGCGCTTCGCGAAGACCTTGGTTCTAGCGCCGGCTATTGCCGGAATGGCGTGGGCACTGGCGCCAGCCGCCAGCGCGCAGCCTGTTACCGGGTCGGCAATCGACCCGATCATCGTTCCGCGTCCGTTTGATTTCCCGATCTGGCAGCTTCCACCGCTGCCGTACCCCTTCGAATGGGAGTTCCATCTCCCGCCGATGCCGCCCCCGCCTCCGACGCCAGCCCCGGCCCCGGCGCCCAATCCGCGGCCAGGTGATGTCTGTCCGCAGGCGAGAATCGGCGAACTGTCGCCGAACAAGCTCCGCTGCACCTTCATGGGTACTCCCAACCCGGCACGCTGGGTGGAAGTGGCTCCGAGCGCCCTCAACCCGGATGGAACCCTCAAGCCGGGCGCTGGGGGCTGAGCCTTATTTCCTCTTGGCCGGCGAGGTCAGAAAGGTCTGCGCAGCATGGCGGTCGAGGACGCCTCGCCCAGGGTGGCGACCGAGCCGATGGTCTCGAAGCCGAACCGCTCGTAGAGGCGCCGGCTGCCCGGGGTGGTGGACTCCAGGAACGCCAGCGGGGTCGGGGAGCGGTCGACGATGGCCAGGCGGTGCTCGAGCAGGGCCGTGCCGACGCCCCTGCCGCGCGCCTCGGGCCCGGCGCCGATGTCGCGGAGGTACCAGTGCGGTGCGGGGGGCCGGTACGCCTCGATCTGCAGGGTGTGGCGGGCGCCCCGGCCGATGGGCAGCCGACCGAGGACCCAGCGGGTCCCGCCCGTGATCGCCCGCCGGGCCGTGGCCAGCGCGCCCGAGTCGGCAGGAGGTTCCCACAGAAGGGCTCCGACCACCTCGTCGTCGTCGACCGCCACGTCCACCCAGCCGGGGCGCCGCCGTACGCGACGGCGGTAATACGCGGCGAGCTTGGCGAGCCGGGTCTCGTCCTCCGGCAGGGTGATCGACCACGCGGGGTCGTCGCGGAACGCCTCGCTGAGGAGGCGGGCCACCGCGGGGGCGTCGGCGCGGGTGGCCGTGCGGACTGTCACCATGAGCGGGCTTTCTGCGAGGTGGGCGGGCGGGGAGCGTGCGTGGGAGCGTGGAGCGGTGCGTGCGGGCGCGGTCAGCGTTCTAGGTGAGCTGCATGGTCGTCAGGCAGGTGAGGTCGTCGGCGCCGGTGGCGATCGGTGTGCTCGCGGTCTTGCCGTCGTGCTCGATGCGGATCGTTCCGGTGATGTCGCGGGGGAGCCAGAGGCCGACGAAGCCGTTGTCGTAGGTGGTGCGCGTCTCGTCGAGAATCGTCCGGCCCGCGGCGTCGGTGACGGTGACGTCGACGGATTCGCCGGTCATCTCGCCCAGGCAGGTGGTCAGGCTGTGGAAGGTGCAGTCGTGGGTCTGTGCCTCGTACGGCGCGACCGAGAGGTAGAACGTCTCGTCCGGCATCGGCAGGGTCTGCGTGGAGCCGGCTGCGGTGTCGCTGAGCACTAGCTCAGTCGGCTGGACGGACGCGATGAGCGTGGTCGGCCGGTCGGAGACGGCCATCGTGTCGAGGTGCTCGATGATCTCGGGGGCGTCCATCCCGGCGAGCCCGTGCTGCTCGAGGACGGTCGATTCGGGCTGTGTGGTGCCGCAGGCCGAGAGGGCGAGCGCGGTCGCGGCCAGGGCGGCGGCCAGCGCGCGGCGTCGCGGGGGAACTGTGGTGGTCATCGGTGCCGGGCTCCTCGTCCGTACTCGCAGTCCATTCTCACATCGTGAGAGCATCTCACGTCCGGCGACCCGCCCGGGCGTCCGGGTGCGCGTGCGGGCGCGGGCGCTGCGTCCGGCCCGGCGCGCCGCTCAGCCCAG
>NZ_KV823923.1:0-12880 GCF_001815995.1 Dietzia sp. HMSC21D01
GGCCCGGCCGCCGATGGCGGCCGGGCCCCGTTCCCGGTTCGGGTCGGATCAGGCGAACGCCTCGTCCACCAGAGCCTTCTGCTCGACGGCGTGGACCTTGCTCAGGCCGGTCGAGGTGGCGGCCATCGGGCGACGGGACACCCGCTTGAGCGGCGGGAAGTCGTCGATCCGCTCCGGCAGTTCGAGCGCGAGGAAGCTCCAGGCGCCCTGGTTGGCCGGCTCTTCCTGGACCCAGCGGACCTCGGTGAGGTTCGGGTAGTGGTCCAGCGCCTCACGCATGCGGCGGTGGGGGACCGGGTAGAGCTGCTCGAGGCGGACGATCGCGATGTCGTCGCGGCCCTCCTTCTCCTGGCGGGCGGCCAACTCGTAGTAGAGCTTGCCGGACACCAGCAGCATGGTCTTGACCTTGCCCGCGTCCTTGGACCCGTCCGCGAACGTCGGATCATCGAGGACGGACCGGAACTTGCCGGAGGTGAAGTCCGCGATCGCGCTGACGGCCTTCTTGTTGCGCAGCATCGACTTGGGCGTGAACACCACCTGGGGCCGCTTGATGCCGTCGGTGGCGTGGCGGCGGAGGAGGTGGAAGTAGTTCGCCGGGGTCGACGGCTGGGCGACGGTCATCGAGCCCTCCGCGCACAGCTGGAGGAACCGCTCGATGCGGCCGGACGTGTGGTCCGGGCCCATGCCCTCGTGGCCGTGGGGGAGCAGCAGGGTGACCGAGGACTTCTGTCCCCACTTGGCCTCACCGGACGAGATGTACTCGTCGATGATGGTCTGCGCGCCGTTGACGAAGTCACCGAACTGCGCCTCCCAGAGCACGAGCGCGTCGGGGTCGCCGACGGAGTAGCCGTACTCGAAGCCGAGGCCCGCGTACTCGGTGAGCGCCGAGTTCCACACCTCGAAGCGGCCCTCGGCGTCCTCGAGGTTCTGGAGCGGTGAGTAGGGCTCGGAGGTGGTCTTGTCGACCACCACCGCGTGCCGCTGCGTGAAGGTGCCGCGCTGCGAGTCCTGGCCGGCCAGGCGAACGGTCTTGCCCTCACGGACGAGCGAGCCGATCGCGAGGAGCTCGGCGAAGGCCCAGTCGATGTTGCCGTTGTAGGCCATCTTCTGGCGCGCCTCGTACACCGGCTTCACGCGCGGGTGGATGTGGAACTCCTCCGGCAGGTTGCCGAAGGCGTCGCCGATCGCGTGGATGACCGACTCGTCCACCGCCGTCACCAGTCGCTTGGGCAGCGGCTGGTTGGGCAGGATCGACTCGGAGGCCTTGACCGGGTGTTTCTCGAGCTCGCGGACCTCGTTGAAGACGCGCTCGAGCTGACCCTGGAAGTCGCGGAGGGCGTTCTCCGCCTCCTTCTCGGTGATGTCGCCACGACCGACGAGATCCTCGGTGTAGGACTGACGGACGCTCTTCTTGCCGTCGATCACCTCGTACATCCGCGGCTGGGTCATCGACGGGTCGTCGGCCTCGTTGTGCCCGCGACGGCGGTAGCAGACGAGGTCGATCACGACGTCCTTCTTGAACTGCTGACGGAAGTCCATCGCGAGGCGGGCGACGCGCACACACGCCTCGGGGTCGTCGCCGTTCACGTGGAAGATCGGCGAGCCGATCATCTTGGCGACGTCCGTGGCGTATTGGCTGGAGCGGCCGGCCTCGGGGGCCGTGGTGAACCCGATCTGGTTGTTGACCACGATGTGGATCGTGCCACCGGTGCGGTACCCGTCGATCTGGGAGAGGTTGAGCGTCTCGGCGACGACACCCTGGCCGGCGAACGCGGCGTCACCGTGCAGCATGAGCGGCACGACCGGGTACTCGGCGCGCCACTCCGGGTCCTCGATGAGGTCCTGCTTGGCGCGGACGATGCCCTCGAGAACCGGGTCGACCGCCTCGAGGTGGGACGGGTTGGCCGTGAGCGAGACCTTGATCTCGTTCTCGCCGAACATCTGGTACTGGATGCCCTCGGCACCGAGGTGGTACTTCACGTCGCCCGAGCCGTGCGCGGCCGAGGGGTCCATGTTGCCCTCGAACTCCGTGAAGATCTGGCGGTAGGGCTTACCGACGATGTTCGCCAGCACGTTGAGGCGACCGCGGTGCGGCATGCCGATGACGACCTCGTCCAGGCCGAACTCGGCGGCCTCGTCGATGACCGCGTCCATCATCGGGATGACGGACTCGGCGCCCTCGAGGGAGAACCGCTTCTGACCGACGTACTTGGTCTGCAGGAAGGTCTCGAAGGCCTCGGCGGCGTTGACCTTGGACAGGATGTACTTCTGCTCGGCGACGGTCGGCTTGTCGTCGACCCCCTCGATGCGCTCCTGGATCCACTGGCGCTGTTCGTTCTCGAGGATGTGGGTGTACTCGATGCCGATCTTGCGGCAGTAGGCGGCGCGCAGCGCGGCCAGCACGTCGCGCAGACGCAACTTGTCCTTGCCGACGAATCCACCGACGGAGAACTTACGGTCGAGGTCCCACAGGGTGAGCTCGTGCGAGTTGACGTCGAGATCCGGGTGGAAGGTGCGGCGCCGCTGCGCGTGCTTCCCGTCGAGCGGGTCGATGTCGGCCATGAGGTGGCCGCGATCGCGGTACGCGGCGATGAGCTCGAGGACGCGGGCGTCCTTGTCGACGCGGGGATCGGTGATGTCCTGTCGCCACCGGACGGGCTCGTACGGGATGCCGAGGACGTCGAAGATCTCGTCGTAGAACTCGTCCGCGAGGAGCAGGCGGTGGATCTCACGCAGGAACTCGCCGGACTCCGCGCCCTGGATGATCCGGTGATCGTAGGTCGAGGTCAGGGTGGTGATCTTGCCGACGGCGTTGTTGGCCAGCTGCTCCTCGCTGGCACCCTGGAACTCGGCGGGGTATTCCATGGCACCCACACCGAGGATCGCGCCCTGGCCCACTGTCAGACGGGGCACCGAGTGCACGGTGCCAATACCGCCCGGGTTGGTCAGCGAGACCGTGACGCCCGAGAAGTCGTCCATCGTCAGCTTGCCCTCGCGGGCGCGGGCGACGATGTCCTCGTAGGCGTCGAGGAAGCCGCGGAAGTCGAGAGCCTCACAGTTGCGGATGGCCGCGACCACGAGCGAGCGACCGGCCTTGGTCTTCATGTCGATGGCCAGTCCGAGGTTGATCCCCGCCGGGGTGACGGTGTGCGGCTTGCCGTCGATCTCCTCGTAGTGGTTGTTCATGTTCGGGTACACCTTGATGGCCTGCACCATCGCGTACCCGATGAGGTGGGTGAACGAGATCTTCCCACCGTGCGTGCGCTTGAGATGGTTGTTGATGACCGTCCGGTTGTCGATCATCAGCTTGGCCGGGACCGCGCGGACGGAGGTCGCGGTCGGCAGCGAGAGCGACGCGTTCATGTTCTTGACGATCGCGTTGGCCGCCCCGCGCAGCGCCTTGGTCTCCGTCTCCTGAGGAGGCGTGTACTGCGGACGGGAGGGCTTGCCGACCGTCGGCGTATCGGGTTTCCTGCGTGTCTCCGGGGTTCCCGATGGGGCGGGTACGCCCTGTCCACGTGCCTTGCGACGGGGCGACGCGTCGGAGTCCGGCTTGGCCGCGACGTCCTTGGCGGACGCCGTCGGCGTCACGTCGTCGACGGTCAGCTCCGCGGCCTTTTTCTTCGCCGAGGACCCGGCTTCGGCGGGTTCGGCCGCTCCGGTCCCCTTGTCCGCCTTGCCCGACTGCTTCGACGTCGCACGGATCTCACCGCCGGACCGCGCCCGGTCGCCGGCTCCGCCCGTTCCGCGCGGGGCGGTGCCGTTGGTGGAGCCGGACCCGGAGGAGGAGGCGGCCTCCGGGTTGGCCTTGAAGAATTCGTGCCAGGACTCGTCCACCGAGGACGGGTCCTTGGCGAACCGCTCGTACATCTCGTCTACGAGCCACTGGTTCTGTCCGAACTGTGAGACGTTGTTGCTCACGATGTTGTGGTGCCTCTCTGGTTCTGTGGTGGGTTTCACACGTCAATGGATCCAGGCTAGACCGTCTGCCCGATCGGGGCTTTCCGATCTCACCTGACAGGGGGATGCCACTCGCCCGTCACCGTGGGTTCACGCGGTGGGCCGGGTCGTCTGTTCATGCGGTGGGCCATGCCGTCGGGGGCGCGCCGAAGGTCGCGTCAGCGGTCTCCACGACCGTCCGTCCGAGTCGCCGGTTGCCCCAGCCGCCGACCGCAGCCCCGAGCCCGGCGGGCGCGAGTTTGCCCACCGCCAGCCCGGCGCGCTTGACGGCGAACTTACGGACGAAACGCCTCAGCATGCGGCGGTTGATCTCCTTGAGGCCGGGCACGTGCAGCGACCTGCTCGCCAGCGAAGCCGCGCCGCCGGGCCCGCCGGACGACCCGACCGCGTTGGCGAGGATCGCCGTGCCGGACGCCCCGAGCATCACGGTCATGACCAGTAGTTCCTCGTGCTCGCCCTCACGGACGTCGATGCCGTGCACCTCCGCCACCGCCAGCGTGTAGAAGGCGGCCGCCTCCAGGAACACCAGGGACTCCGCCCCCACCGCGCCGAACGCGACGATCGTGCCGATGCCGGGAACGGCGGCGGTGGCGCCCACGGCCGCACCGGAGGCGGTGACGGCGGCGAGGAAGCGGCTGTCGAGACGTTCGCGGATCCGCGCGGGCGACTCGTCGGGGTGTGCGCGACGGAGCTGGCGGACGAAGGCTCGGGCGGCGCCGGCCTGACCTCGGATCGCGCGGCGCAGAGCTGCCGTCACCACCCCCGCGGCGGGACCGGAGGCGTCGGCTTCGGCTGGGACGCGGTCGGGCACTGGTCACTCACTCCTGGGGGTCGTGGCGGGCGGCCGGCTCGGGCCGCTAGTACCACCACGGTACGCAACCCGGGGCGGGGCGCGCCCCAGGTTGTTCTGCCCACCTAGGGCAGTACACGCTCGGTGTACTCGTTGCCGAAGAGCCGATCGGGGTCGAGTCGGTCGCGCACCGAGACGAAGTCGTCGAAGCGCTCGACCATCGTCGACAGGTCCGCGGCGGTCCGGGTGTGCATTTTGCCCCAGTGCGGTCTCCCGCCCGATGCGAGGAAGATCGACTCGGCCAGCCGGAACAACTCGGTGTGGTCCATCCGGTGGTACTGGTGGACGGCGATGTAGCAGACCTCGCGGTGGTGGGCCGTGGACATCCACACGTCGTCTGCGGCGGCGAACCGCACCTCCACGGGGAACGGCGTGACGACGCCGGACCGGTCGATCGTGTCTCGCAGGTCCCGCAGCACGCTGGAGGCCGCACCGAGGGGTACCGCGTACTCCATCTCGCGGAATCGCACGCGCCGCGGCGACGCGAACACGCGGTAGCTGCGATCGGTGAACCCGCGGGCGGACAGCGCCCGCGAGGCGAAGCGGTTGAGCCGGGGCGTTAGGGTCGGCCTGCGCGTCGCGGCGCGGCACAACGCGTCGAACGCCTCGTTGGACAGGAACTCATCGCTCACCAGTTCGCGGACGCGGCCCACGGGACTGAGTTCAGTGTCGCCGGGCAGGCGGGTGTTGCGCTTGACGGTGATCGCGTCGGTGTGCGGGAACCAGAAGAGCTCGGCGTGGTCGGCGGACCGGGCGAACCCCTCCAGATCCTGCAGAGCGGCCGAGAGCGTCCACGGATGTTCCTCGGCCCGCAGGGCGAAGGCGGGCACGCACCGGATCGTCATCTTGGTGATGACCCCCAGGGCTCCGATCCCGAGGCGCGCGGCCTCGAAGACCTCCGGATGCGAGGTCGGTGAGCAGGAGAGGACGGACCCGTCGGCGGCGACGAGCTGCAGTCCGACGACGGTGGCGGGCAGCCCGGGCGCTCCGCACCCGGTTCCGTGGGTCCCGGTGGACACCGCGCCGGCGAGCGACTGCTCCGCGAAGTCCCCGAGGTTCTGCTGCGCCAACCCGAGTTCCCAGAGCAGAGGGCCCAGCCGGTGAAGGCGGGTCCCGGCCCAGACCGTCACGTCGGCGCCGTCGACCCGGCCGGCCGCGTCGCGGGTCGGCACGATCGACTCGATGCCGGTCAGGTCGTCAAGGGATACCAGGACCCCGTCGGTCGCCGCGGCCGGCGTGAAGGAGTGCCCGGCGCCCACACACTTGACCCGGTCACCACGCTCCGCGGCCGCGGTCACCACGTCGCTCACCTCGGCGACTGTCGTGGGCGCCCGCCGATCCGACGGGGTCGCCAGCACGTTGCCAGCCCAGTTCTGCCAGGGGGACACCGAGGTCGTCATGGCTGGAGAGAGTACCCGCGGGCGGCCGGACCGGGAGCCGTCCTGGACAATCGACCTGAATAGATGACGGAGGCCCGGACGGCCGGGGTAGCAGAGGCCTGTTATCGGTGTCTACTCCCTCCTCGCCGTCGTACCATGGACGGGTGACCAGACGACTACCTGCCGATCAGCGCCGGGCGCAACTCCTCCAGGCCGCGCTCGAGATCGCCGAGCACGACGGACTGGGGGCGGTGACCGTGCGGGGCGTCGCGGAGCGTGCGGGCGTGTCCCTGGGTGTCGTCCACTACTGCTACACGGACAAGGAGGAGCTCATCCGCGAGGTGATCGGTGCGGTGAACTCCGAGGTCCATCAGGCCGCGCGGGCGTTCGTGAGCGTCGATTTCGATTCGGGCGCCCGCGGGACGGAGGGCCTCCGCCGTCGGCTGTACGAGGCGATCGACCTCGTCTGGGCCGTGATCTCCGCTTCGCCGGATCGGCAGTTGCTGACCTACGAGATCGTCTCGTACTCTCTCCGGACCCACGGGCTCCCCGAGGTCGGACTGGCCCGGAACCAGCAGGAGTCCAACGAGGCGATCGTACGGTCGGTGCTCGAACGCACCGCCGACTCCGCCGGCGTCCGGTGGGGGATGGGCCTCGACGACATGGTGCGGGTGGTGCTCTCGATCATCACCGGCGTCAGCCTGCGCTGGCAGATCTACCGGGACGACGACGAGGCCAACGATCTGTTGCACCGCGCGGTCGACCTCATCGTCCGGGACGCGCGGCCGGTCGACGGTGCCTGAGCCGGACCCGGCTCACCACCGGGCGGTCGCCGGGGTTCTGGACACCGCGACGGCGGGCATCGACGCGCCGCTCGCCGTATTACACCTTCCGAGCCTGCGCGCCAACCTGGACGATCTGCGCCGACGGGCCGGGGGCACGAGGATCCGCATCGCCGGCAAGTCAGTGCGGTCGCGTGGCGTGCTCCGCGAGGTCCTCGGCGCGGACCTGCACGGCGACGCGACGGTCCGCGGCATCATGGCGTACTCCCTCGCCGAGGCGCTGTGGCTCGTCGATTCCGGGTGCGACGACGTCCTGGTGGGGTACCCGACGGTCGACCGTTCGGCCCTGGTCCGGCTCGGTGCGGACGCGGACGCGCTCGACGCCGTGACCCTGATGGTCGACGACCCGCGCCAGCTGGCGATCGCCCGCGAGGCCGGCGCGAGCGGGGCCCGGGTGTGCATCGACGTCGACTCGTCGCTGCGGCTGGGCCCGGTCCACCTCGGGGTCCGGCGATCCCCCCTCCGCACCCCGGAGGACGTGGCACCACTGGTGCGCCACGCCAGTGACGAGGGCTTCCGCGTGGTCGGCGCGATGTTCTACGAGGCACAGGTCGCCGGTGTGCCGGACGACGTGCCCGGGATCGGGCTCGTCAAGCACGTGTCGATGCGTCGCCTCCGCGGGGTGCGCGAGGCGGTCGCCGGGGTGATCGCGGACATCACCGGCGAGCCGCCCGAGATCATCAACTCCGGGGGCACGGGATCGGTCGCGGAGAGCGCCGCGGCGCCGGCCGTCACGGAGGTCACCGCCGGGTCCGGCCTGTACGCCCCGGGCCTGTTCGACGCGTACCGCTCCTTCACCCCACGGCCGGCCCTGATGTTCGCGCTGCCCGCCGTACGCCGACCCGCGTCCGGGCTGACCACTTTCCTCTACGGCGGGTACGTCGCGTCCGGACCCCCGGGCGGGGACCGACTGCCGGTGCCCGTCGCGCCGGCGGGGATGCGATACCTCGGCCGGGAGGGCGCCGGAGAGGTCCAGACGCCCGTGCGCGGGGAGGTGCCCATCGGCGGGCGTGCCTGGTGGAGGCACGCCAAGGCGGGTGAGCTGTGCGAGCGGTTCGACACGCTGCACGTGGTGGACGAGACTGCTGACGGGCCCGCCCTCGTGGACCGCTGGCCCACCTACCGTGGTGAAGGGAAGTGTTTCGGATGACCGACGCCCACGACATGACCGACGGGGCCCGGGAGCGGATGCGCGCGGAGGCCGTCTCGATCACGGCCGACCTCGTCGCCATCGATTCGACCAACACCGGTGATCCGTCGACGATCGGCGACGGCGAGACCCGTGTCTGTCGGCGGATCGCCGAGTACCTCAGCGAGGTCGGCATCGACAGCGAACTCGTGGAGTCGGTGCCGGGCAGGGGCAGCCTGTTCGCACGGTTGGAGGGGGCGGATCCGCAGGCGGGAGGTCTCGTCGTGCACGGTCATGTCGACGTCGTGCCGGCGGTCGCCGAGGACTGGTCCGTCCCGCCCTTCGCGGGCGAGATCCGGGACGGGTGGCTCTACGGACGCGGCACCGTCGACATGAAGAACATGATCGGCATGATGCTCGCCGTCGTGCGCCACTACCGCCGGGAAGGGATCGTCCCCCGCCGGCCCCTTCTGCTCGCCTTCTTCGCCGACGAGGAGGCGGCCGGCATCATGGGCGCCAAGTGGATCGTCCGCGAACGCCCCGAGATCTTCGACGGCATGACCCAGGCGCTCAGCGAGGTCGGCGGGTGGTCGGTGCCCGTGGCGGGGCGTCGTCTGTACCCCATCGCGATCGCCGAGAAGGGCGTGGCCTGGGCGAAGGTGACCGCGCACGGTGCCGCCGCTCACGCCTCGCGCCCCACGCCCGACAACGCCGTCGCGGCCGTCGCCGGTGCGGTCCACCGCGTCGCCGGTATCGACTTCCCGGTGGTACCCACCGAGGCCAACACCGCGCTCGCCGCGACGGTCGCCCGTATCGCCGGCGGCAGCGGGGACGTCGCAGAGCTGCCGGACCGCCTCGAGGTCCTCGGCCACTTCGGCCCGCTCGTCGCCGCCTCCCTGTCACACACCGCGTCGCCGACCGTCCTGTCCGCCGGGTACAAGACCAACGTCATCCCGACCGAGGCGCACGCCGAGATCGACTGCCGTGTCCTGCCCGGCGGCGAGGAGACGTTCCGCGCGGAGGTGGAGCGGGAGCTCGGGCCGGACGTGTCGGTCGAGTGGATCTGGCAGCCGCCCATCGCGGCCCCGGCGGACGCGCCCCTGGTCGACGTGATCGGCGAGGCCGTCCGCGAGTCGGATCCGGACGCCCTGGTGGTGCCCTACCTCCTACCCGCCAGCACCGACAACAAGCATCTCGCCGAGCTGGGGATCGACGGATACGGATTCGTCCCGCTGCGCGTGCCCGACGAGTTCGACGTGTTCGGGCACTTCCACGCCGTCGACGAACGAGTGCCCGTCGACGCGCTGCACTTCGGTGCCGACGTGCTCGCGCGCGTGCTCCGGTCGGCGTGAGGGGCACGACGCAGGACCGCGACGCCGCGCGGGCCGCGCCGCGGACGCGCCTGCCCGTGGACATCTGGGTCCTCGTCGTGGCCGCGTTCGCGGTCGCGATCGGGTACGGACTCGTGGCGCCGGTGCTGCCGCAGTTCGCCCGCGACTTCGACGTGTCCGTCGCCGCCGCCTCGGTCGTGGTCAGCGCCTTCGCCTTCTTCCGACTGGTGTTCGCGCCCGCCGGCGGGTTCCTCGTGGACCGGATGGGGGAGCGATGGGTCTACATGACCGGCCTGCTCATCGTCGTCGTCTCCACTCTGGCTACCGGCCTGGCGCAGTCCTACTGGCAGCTGCTGGTCTTCCGCGGCCTCGGCGGTCTCGGGTCCACGATGTTCACCATCTCCGCGATGGCGCTGTTGACCAGGCTCTCACCGCCGGGCGAGCGGGGACGGATCGCCGGGCTGTACGCGACCGCGTTCCTCATCGGCAACATCGGCGGGCCCGTGCTGGGCGGACTGCTGGCGGAGTTCGGGATACGCGTCCCGTTCTTCGTCTACGCCGGGACCCTGCTCGTGGCGACCGGCGTGGTGGCCGTGTTCCTACGCGGCGGCCGTCGACGCTCACCCGATGACGACTCCCCCGAACAGGAGCCGTTGCTCGTCGGCGAGGCGTTGCGTCACAGCGGCTACCGTGCCGCGCTGATCTCCAGTTTCGTCAACGGCTGGACCTCGTTCGGCGTCCGTGTCGCCATCATCCCGTTGTTCGCCGCGGCCAATTTCGACGCCGGTGCCGGCATCGCGGGTACGGCGTTGGCGTTTTTCGCCGTGGGCACGGCCTCCGTGGTCTCGGTGGCGGGCAGACTGTCGGACCGGTTCGGGAGGCGGCCGATGGTGATCACCGGTCTCGTCGTCTCCGGCGTCACGACCATCGCCCTGGGATGGTGCGACACGGTTCCACTCCTCGTCGCGGCGTCGGTGGTGGCGGGCATGGGCGCGGGGATCCTCAACCCGGCACAGCAGGCGGCCGTCGCCGACGTCATCGGCGCGGACCGCGCCGGCGGCAAGGTATTGGCCACGTTCCAGATGGCGAGTGACTCCGGGGCGATCCTCGGCCCCGTGGTCGTGGGCCTGGTGGTGGACCGGTTGGGTTACCCGACGGGTTTCGCGGTCTCCGGCGTCCTCCTCCTGGCGGCGGTGGTGCCGTGGGCCATGGCCAGGGAGCCCCGGCAGGCGGCCGACAGGGTGGCCGCGGGGGAGTGACCTGCGCAAGCCGTGTCGCTCAACCGACCTCGCAGGCCGTAGCATGTGAAGCCTCATGGACAACAACGACGAGGACCGTACCGCCACCGCCGGCGACGAGGTCGACACCGACGCCAGCACGCCCGAAACGCCCGTAGCCGCGCCCGCCGGATCCCGCGACGACGCCCCCCACGACGAGGCTCCCGCCGAGGACGCCGCGGTCACCTTCGCGGACATGGGTCTCGCGCCCGCCGTCGCGAAGGCCGTCCGGGACGTCGGTTACGAGGTGCCGTCCGCCATCCAGGCGGCCACCATCCCGCTCGTCCTCGAGGGACGGGACGTCGTCGGGCTCGCCCAGACCGGTACCGGCAAGACGGCCGCGTTCGCGCTGCCCATCCTCTCGCTGATCGACCCGTCGGTGAAGAGCCCCCAGGCCCTCATCCTGGCGCCGACCCGCGAGCTCGCGCTCCAGGTCGCCGAGGCGTGCGTCACCTACTCCGCGGGCATGCCCCAGGTGAACGTCCTGCCCATCTACGGCGGTCAGGCCTACGGTATCCAGCTCTCGGGTCTCCGGCGGGGCGCGCAGATCATCGTCGGCACCCCCGGGCGGGTCATCGACCATCTCAAGAAGGGCACGCTTGATCTTTCCGGCCTGCGGCACCTCGTCCTCGACGAGGCGGACGAAATGCTCGCGATGGGCTTCCAGGAGGACGTCGAGCGAATCCTCTCGGACACTCCGGAGAGCACCCAGGTCGCGCTGTTCTCGGCCACGATGCCGTCCGCGATCCGACGCATCTCGCAGAAGTACCTCACCGATCCCACCGAGGTGAAGGTCGCCTCCAAGACGTCGACCGCGCCGACCATCCAGCAGCGCTACGTTCTGGTCAACCACCGTGACAAGCTCGACGCCCTGACCCGCATCCTCGAGGTCGAGGACTTCGACGCGATGATCATGTTCGTCCGGACGAAGTCGGCGACGGAGGAACTCGCCGAGCGGCTGCGCGCACGTGGCTTCTCCGCCGCCCCGATCAACGGCGACATCCCCCAGAACCTCCGCGAGCGCACCATCGAGGCGCTCAAGGACGGGCGCACCGACATCCTCGTCGCGACCGACGTCGCAGCCCGCGGTCTCGACGTGCCGCGCATCAGCCACGTCGTCAACTACGACATCCCGCACGACACCGAGTCGTACATCCACCGCATCGGCCGAACGGGCCGCGCCGGCCGGAGCGGGCACGCACTGCTGTTCGTCACCCCCCGCGAGCGTCGACTGCTGTCCCAGATCGAGCGCGCGACCAGGCAGCCGCTGACGGAGGTCCAGCTGCCCAGCGTCGATGACGTCAACGAGATGCGGATGGCCAAGTTCGCACAGTCGATCACCGAGAGCCTCGACGACCCCAACATCGCGCTGTTCCGCCGGCTCGTGGAGGAGTACGCGTCCGAGCACTCGGTCTCGATGGCCGACATCGCGGCCGCACTGGCCACCCAGTCCCGCAACTCGGACGAGTTCCTCATGCGTGAGCCCGAGCGTCCCCAGCGGCGTGAGCGGCAGGACGACCGCGGGGGCGACCGTCGCGACCGCCCCGCGCGGAACTTCTCCGACGGGCCGCGGCCGTCGCGCTCGGGCAAGGACATGGCCCAGTACCGGATCGCCGTGGGCAAGCGGAACAACGTCAAGCCCGGATCCATCATGGGTGCGCTGGCCAACGAGGCCGGCCTCAGCGGGGGCGACATCGGGCGTATCTCGATCCGCTTCGATCACTCGATCGTGGAGCTGCCCGCCGGCCTGCCCTCCGATCAGCTCGAGTCGATGAAGGGCATCCGCGTCGGCGGCGCCGAGATCGACATCCGGCCGGACAGTGGCGCGCCGGCGGGACGTCCCTCCTCGTTCCGGGACGACCGCGGCGGGAAGCCGCGCGGGGGCGGCCACCGGCGCGACGATCGCGGTGACCGCGGTGGTTACTCCGACCGTCGCGGCGAGCGGCACGGGGATCGCCGGGACGACAGGCGCGACAACCGGCGCGACGACCGGGGCGGTTTCCGCCGCGGGGATGACGACCGTCGCGGCGGCGGAGGGTTCCGGGGGCGTTCCGGGGGCGGGCAGGATCGCTACTGACGCGGATTCCCGCGGTAGGCCGGCGTCGACGCCGG
>NZ_KV823924.1:0-1422 GCF_001815995.1 Dietzia sp. HMSC21D01
GGACGCAAACGCGTCCTGACTGACGAGCAGGTCGACAAGGCCCGGGCCCGCATCGAGGCGGGGGAGGGGCCGTCAGCGATCGCTCGAGATTTCGGAGTAGGCCGCTCCACCCTGTATCGCGCCCTCCAGCACCGCGCACAGTAACCGCAGATGGTCGGCCCGTTGCGCTGTTCAAGGGCGTGCCTCGTGAGAGGTAGCCGATACTGGACCTGTGACCGAAGTTCATCTGAAGGGCCGATTGGTGTGTCGCGACGAGAACGAAGCCGCTCTTGTCGACACCCACTTGCCACGTCATGTCGAGCTGACGCGGGCTGAGCAGGGCTGCAGGTCATTCTCGGTGACCCCGACCGAGGACTGTCTGGTGTGGGGCGTCGAGGAGGTTTTCGACGACGCCGCTTCGTTCCGCAGGCATCAGGAGCGGGTTCGCGGCAGTGAGTGGGGGACAGTCATCGCACGCATCGAGCGCGACTACTACATCACGGGGCTCTGACTCGAGATGACTACTTTCGCCGTAGACAGTGCGGATGCAGTGATCCCGCTGGCCTTGGACGTCGTATGGCTCCTCGCCGCCCTGGTGTGGTTGCTGATTCCGGTCGCGATCGCCGTCGCTGAACGGCGCCGCGAAGCGCCGTGGCCCGAGACGTTCCTATGGTTCATGGTGCCGTTCTGCCTGCCCGTTGTGGGGCTGATCATCTGGGCCTTCTACCGGGCCGTCGAGGCGAGGCGGGCGACCTCGCGGTGAGCATCGCGATCCCGGCTGCGCTGCGTGAGTACGGATCGGTGCTCACTGGCGCACGGTCGCCCGGCGGGGGACTGTCGGCGTGACCGGATGGGTGCCATGCGGAGCCGAGGGACGTATCGCAGCGTTGCTCGAGGCCCAGACCGTCAGCGCGGTTCGAGACCTCTTCCCCTGCGGGGTGCGGATCCTGTGTCCGATCACGCGCCGCGCGGGACGCGACGTGGCCGGGTGGTGTTCATGGCGTGAGCTCGCAGAAAAGGTGGGCGGCGAGTATCCGCCTCGTCATGGATTGACGGCAGTGATCGACAGCGCCATCTCACCGGACTTGGCGACGGATGTGGACCGTCTGGTTGGGTGCAGTGCGCGTCCTGCCATCGAGATCGCGCAGCGCTTTTCTCGCACCGCGTCTTGTCAGGAGTGGAAGGCGGCGATCTGGACGGTGTGGGGTGATCCGATCGGAGACCCCGAGGACACGCGCATCATCAATATCGTGGACGACAGCGCTTATGGCAGCGACTACGACTACCAGCTGGTGGCGGTCTCGCCCGCTGATCTCACGGACCCGTTGCTCTATCCCGAACCGTCCTTCCTGTGGTCCGAGGGCGAGACACTGTTCGTCGAGGTTCAACCCGAGACAGGATGGATTGAGGTCTACTCGACAAGGCCGGATCTGGTCGAGGAGG
>NZ_KV823925.1:0-2455 GCF_001815995.1 Dietzia sp. HMSC21D01
GCCGGATCTGGTCGAGGAGGTGCGAAGCGAAACCCAGTGGGAAGTGGTCCCGCTGGTCCGCGACCTGCCGCAGTCGTAGCGACGGTGGCACCGCGATTCCCGCTCGCGGTAGGCACTGCAGCATGACACCGGGCTGCCAGACAGTTGTGGCAGAAATGTGTCGCAGGGCGCTGCAATCGAGAGGTCTCGAGATGAGCGGGCTCGTCGGTAGCCATCAAGAGCTGATGCCCTGTCCTGTTCCGCCCACGCACTGCGCGACGACGTCCAGGAGGTACCCGTGGAGGCATTCCTGATTCCGCTGTTGCCTCCGGTAGCCCTGTCGCTCGCGCTCTGGGCATTCATCGTCTGGGTTTCCTTCAAGGCGACGGGGCGAGGCGCCAGACGAACCGCGGCCGCGGTCTCTGCAGTGCTGTCGATCTGCGGAGCGATCGCGTTCCTCGGCTTCGCCGGCAGTGACGACTACAACGACTACCCCGGCTATACCTGCGCCCTTCGTGACGGTCACGTGCCGGACGGCTTTCCTCCCGAACGGCTTCCCCCGCAGGAACAGACCAGCACATTCCATACCAACCTCGACTGGTCCCATGGGTACGAACTGCTCCCCGCCGGGGTTCGCTGCACCTACTGGACCAGGGACGACCCCCGCGTCAGCGTGGTTACCCACAGCCCGTGGTCGTACTCGGTGTGGATCTACGGACTACTGGCGATCGCTCTGATTCAAGCGGCCCGCGTCATCAACCCTGACCTTCATTCTCGGCGGCGCACCTGGTCTTCGTGAACAAGCACGATGTGTAGTGCGTTTCGACTCACAACCTGAAACAGCGGGTCGATTGACGCCGTCCCACAACCAAAGAACTGGGACGGCCGCCGCGGCACGTGCCAAGTAGGGGCTACCTTCGGTTGATGGAGAAAGAGGACCGGAACGTTTTGATCAGCGCTGGGCTGTCGGTCGTGACGGCTCCGGTAGCGGCGGGCGCGATGGCTTGGGTGTGGAAGTTCCCGATCGTCATGGTGGGCGTCAGCGGAGGCACGGTTGATGATGCGATTTCCGCGGCGTTTTCGATGGTCGTGTTCATGACGGTGTTCTCGCTCTTCATCGGCATCGTGGCGATCGGCCTGGCGGGAGCCGGGGTGGGCGTTCTCGTGCGCCGTGGTCCTGTGTTGGACGCTGTTGCCGCTGGTGTCGCCGTTGGCGTGCTGGCGGCACTGGTGGTCGGATTCGGAGGGGTGCTCTTCGACTGAACTGAGTCAAGGCGCCCGGGGTGAGTCTTCGGAGAACCGTCGCGGCGGTCTAACCCCAGTTCTCGCCGCTGACTAGTCAAGGCCTTCGCGGGATATTCTCGGCTGATGCGTGTCTCGCCGGATGGAACCTTCCATGGACTGCGTGCGTCGCACATGTGTCGTGCGGCGTGCCGGGTTCCCTCAGACCCGGGCCCACTGGATCGCCGGTATGTCGCGCTGCATCCGGTAATTAATTATCGGCCCTACATCTCCGCATCCCCTGACGTTTTCCCTCCCGGTCATCCCGGGTACAACCAGGGCGTGGCGGCAGATCTGCAGATCCCGCAGGCTCTGCAGAACGAGGTGGAGAACTGGATCAGTCAATTCAAGGCAAACTTTCGTCATCTCGGTGACCGTCCGGTTGATCAGCCTGTGTGGTCGGACGGATTCGACGAGATGGCCTGGCTGGACCGCGGCCACGCACTGGCCGAGCTCCTGGGTGCACTATCCGGAGCACTTTGTGTTCTGCTGTGCGGAGAAGCTTGTGGTGTGCGAGCTGGCGGCTGATCAACTGGATTACGTGTGCGCGCTGACCGGGCAGATCACGCGTGAGGATGGCTGGCGGATGCCCGGCAATGAGCCCGATCCGGATGTGCCGGCGGAACTGAAACTCATGCCGGAGTACGGGGTCGAGTGGGGCTTATGGGACGCGAGACTGCCGTACCACCAGCCGCCCCGGCTTCGCGGCCCCGGACTGTTCGTGGGATTCTCCACGCCACGATCGCTCGGCCTTACAGTCGAACTCGAGGAACGACTTCGGCAGTGGAACGAGGACTGGCGCCGTGGCTTCCTCGACTATGGGCGAGATGACGATGGGACAAGCGCCAATCTCGGCCTGCCGAATGGAGGTTTCGCCCTGCCGCAATGGGCCGACGGCATCGATCCCGCTACTTGGTACCGCGAGGGCCGAGCGATCGCCGCGAGCCTGGCCGATCAACTCCCGGGCGTGAAGGTGCGCCTGGCTGCGATCCGATACGTGTGTGCCCCGCGTTTCCTCCACCTCACGAAGATCTTCGGCGACGACGAGTTCTTCACACCGCTCTCGAGGCAAGTTTCCGAGACACCAAAAGTCGCCATCGGCCCAGAAGAGGACGAGCGACAGCGCCAGCAACCGGAGTCTCGTAAAACTGTAGGTTTTTAAGGCACATTCACGGCGCCAGGCGGGCCGCCGCGG
>NZ_KV823926.1:0-9606 GCF_001815995.1 Dietzia sp. HMSC21D01
TGGGGCGGGCCCGACCGGGGCGGCGGCGCCCGGGTCGACCCGCTCCCCCGTCATGCAGGCGCTGCACGACCAGCTCGAAGGCGCCCCGCGTCCGGTGGTGCTGCTGGCCGCCGAGCTGCTGTACATCCAGCAGCTGCCGCTGAGCACCGTCACCGCGCGCCTCAAGCGAGGCCGCGTCCGCGACGTGCTGTCCTGGATGGACGAGGCGCCGGAGATCCCCGCCGACCTCGACGAGGTCCTCACCGAGAAGGGCCCGCTGACCGGCGGCCTGGGCTTCAACGTGCAGATGCGGGAGCACCTGCGCTGGCTGTGCTCGTTCATCGTCCACTGGGCCGAGCTCGACGCCTCCGTCCGCGACGCGGCCCTGTCCGACCCGTGGGAGTTCCAGCGGGCCGCCCGCTCGACGCCCGGCGACTGGCGGGCCATCCGCTACAGCCTCCAGTACCTGGTGTGGCCCGGCCACTTCCAGCCGATCGTCAAGCACGAGCACAAGACGCGGATCCGCGACGCGTTCGCCGACCTCATCGGCGGGCCGTCCGGGATCGACGAGCTCGACATCGACCAGGACCTGCACCGGATCTCCGAGGTGCTGTCCGCGCAGCTCGGTCAGCCCGTCGACTGGTACCGCGGCTCCGTGGCCAACCAGTGGCAGCGGCACCGCGATGACCACTCCCGCCGCGCGTGGCTCGTGCGGCCCGGCCGGGGCGGAGTCGGCCAGTCCGGGCAGTGGGTCGCGCAGAACCGCATCGCGCTGCCCGCCTCGCACCTGCCGCGGATCCCCGCCCACGCCAGCCGGCTCGAGGTCTCCCAGGCCGTCGAGCAGGGCTACCCGCACCTGGACTACCAGGCGCGCTTCCAGCTCACCGCGGAGCTGCACACGTTCCTGTCCCGGATGAGCCCGCAGGACGTGGTGGCCACCGTCGCCGACGCCAAGCTGCACCTGGGCACCCTCACCGACGACCTCGGCTACGTGGAGGACGGCGGGCAGCAGCTCGAGCGGTCCGTGCTGTGGAGCTCCGTCACCCTGGATCTCGAGTCCCTGCCGAGCCCCCTGTCCGAGCTGATCGGCGAGCCCGGCACGGTCGTCGACCTCACCGACGGGCTCGACGCGCTGCTGTCGGCCATGCACCCGGGGCGCCACTCCGCCGAGTCGCAGGTCGCGGAGGCCCCCGCCGCGGGCGCGGTGCCCACGCTGCCCGAGGTCACCGACGAGCTCGCCGACGGCCTGCACATGCCGCGCAAGGAGTTGCAGGAGATCGTCGACACACTTCAGCAGCGTCAACAGATCGTGTTCTACGGCCCTCCCGGTACGGGCAAGACCTATCTCGCCCAGGAGCTCGCGCGTTTCCTCGCCGGTCCCGACGACCCGAGCCGCGTCCAGCTGGTGCAGTTCCACCCGAGCTACGCCTACGAGGACTTCTTCGAGGGCTACCGCCCCACCCTCACCGAGTCGGGTCAGCCGGGCTTCGCGCTGCAGGCCGGCCCGCTGCGTCGGCAGGCCGCGCGCGCGACGTCCGAGTCGGGCCGGGAGCACCCGAGCTTTCTCATCATCGACGAGATGAATCGCGCCGACCTCGCGCGCGTGTTCGGCGAGATGTACTTCCTGCTCGAATACCGCGACCGCACCGTCCTGCCCCAGTACTCCCCCGACACGTCGTTCCGGCTGCCGCGCAACCTGTTCATCATCGGCACGATGAACACCGCGGACCGCTCGATAGCCATGGTCGACGCGGCCATCCGCCGCCGCTTCGCGTTCATGGAACTGCACCCCGACACCCCGCCGGTCGCCGGTGTGCTGCGCCGTCACCTCGAGGCACGCGGCGCGTCGACCGAGCCGGCGGAGGCGCTCGAGGCGCTCAACGCGGAGATCGACGACTCCGACCGCGACCTGCGGATCGGGCCGTCGTACTTCATGAAGGACCAGGCCACCGAGCCCGGCGGCCTCGAGGCGATCTGGCGGTACGACCTGCTGCCGCTCCTCGAGGAGCACTACTACGGGCGGCTCACCCGCGCCGAGGTCCACGAGCGGTTCGGCCTGGCGGCGCTGCGCCGCAAGATCGGGCGGGCGTGACCGCGACCTCGACGGGTCCGGGGGCGTCCGAGCTGATGTCCCTGGAGTTCGACGAGTTCGACCGTCGGGGCAGGCTCGTCACCCTGAGCTGGGAGGGCGCGCAGCACCTGTCGCAGACCGGGCTGGTGGAGGTCCTGCCCGCAGGCCGCGACACGTGGCGGCTCATCCCCAGCGGTGCCGTGGGGTCGGTGCGGGTCGAGGGCCTGTCCGTGCGGGTCCTGCCGGCCGCGAGCCTCGGGCTGACGCAGCTGTTCTTCCTGCTGGATCACGCGGCCGACGACGCGTTCCTGGCCTCGGCCGTCCAGGCGCGGGACGACGACGAGCTGTGGTCCTCCGTCGCCGAGTCGATGGCCCGGCTGGCGCACCAGGCGTTGGCCGCCGGGCTGCTGCGGGGGTACCGCAGGGTCGACGAGGCGCTGACCACCGTTCGCGGCAGGATCCGGCTCGGCGACCAGATCCGCCGCCATCCGGGCATGACCATCCCGCTCGAGGTCACATACTCCGAGTTCACGCCGGACATCGCCGAGAACCGCATCCTGCGCACGGCCGCGCACCGCCTGCAGTTCCTGCCCGAGCTGCCCGACGCGACCCGCCGTCGGCTCGCCATGGTCGACGCCAGGTTGTCCGACGCCTCGCTCATCGGTCAGGGGGCGCCCGTGCCCGCGTGGACGCCGAGCCGGCTCAACGCCCGGTTCCAGGACGCGCTGTCGCTCGCGGACCGCATCGTGCGGCGCATCTCCGTGGAGGTCGAGGACGGCCATGCGGCGTCGGCGGCGTTCGTCACCGAGATGCCGGAGCTGTTCGAACGGTACGTGGAGGCCGAGCTGACCGCCGCCCTCGACGGGCGGGGCGGGCGGCTGCTGCACAACCCCGTCGTCAATCTGGACTCCGGTACCGAGGCCGACGGTGACACCTCGTCCGGCCGTCACCGCGCCCCCGCGGGGGACGGTGACCACATCTCCGTGCGGACCGGCTTGGTGTACGAGGTCGACGGCGAGCCGGTCGCCACGTTCGTACCGACCTATCCCACGGACCGCCGGACCCGCGCGGCCGAGCACTACCGGCTGCTTGCCGCCTGCACGGCGCTCGGCGTCGACCGCGCGTACATGGTGTATCCCGCCCAGCGGCGTGACGATTCTCCTCAGCCGCGGCGGATCGTGCACACGGACATCTCGATCGTCGAGTACCCCGTCGACCTCTCCGGCGGCCCCGCCGACAGCCGTCGGGCTATCGTCGAGTTGGCCGAGCACGCGCGCGCCCTCGCGTGTGCACCCGCCGCCCGCCACCGCACGGAAGGGAGACGACACGCCCGATGAGCGACGCCGATGATCCCGCCCGCCGACTCGTGGTGAGTCTCGCGCTGGCCGCAGTGGGGACGGTCGGCGCGTATCGCGGCGCGTACGAGGTGCTCGCGCAGCAGGCCAGGATCGCCCGTCGGGTGATCCCGAAGCCCACCTCCCGCCCCTACGACGGCGACGGGCTGTACCGCCCGGGGGCGCCGTCTCCCGATCCGTGGCGGCCGGGCATGACGTGCGACGTCCACATGATGGTCTTCGGCGACTCGCTGGCCGCCGGGCTGGGCGCCGACTCACCGGACGAACTACCGGGTGTCCTGCTGGCCCGCGGCCTCGCCGAGGAGGCCGGCTGGGACGTCCGGTTGAGCATCAAGGCGATCGTCGGTGCCACCTCCAAGGGGCTGGCCGGGCAGGTCGAGGCGATGCAGGTCGCGCACGGCCGGCCGGACATCTCCGTGATCCTCATCGGCGGCAACGACATCACCTCGCGCAACGCGATCGGCCCGTCGGCACGCCGCGTCGGGGAAGCCGTGCAGGCCCTACGTGATGGCGGTTCCCACGTCGTGGTGGGCACGTGTCCGGACCTGGGCATCATCAAGCCGGTGCCGCAGCCGCTGCGTTCTGTCATGGCCACGCTCAGCCGGCGGCTGGCCGCCGCGCAGGCCGTGCAGGTCCGCCGGGCCGGGGGCGTCCCGGTGTCGCTGGCCGAGACCCTGGCCCCCGAGTTCCACCGCCGCGGCGAGAGTCTGTTCTCCCCCGACCGCTTCCACCCCAACTCGGCCGGCTACGAGCTCGCCGCCGGCCTGCTGCTGCCCGCGGTCTGTGTGGCGCTGGGCGTGTGGGACGAGGTGCCCGAGGAGCATCTGCCGCACGATGCCGCCGAGGCCGCCGCGTCACTCGAGGCCGCGGACGTCGCCGCCGAGGCCGCCGAACCGGCCGACGCCTCCGGCCGTGCCGAACACCGTGAGTCCGTGGTCGCCCGCCTCACCAAACGCCTCACCGACTTCGTCCGCACCCACGAGGACACGGGCGACGAGGGCGAGAACGCGTTCCTGCATAATGAGGACGTGGACGCCGATCCGGAGAGCACGGGGGATGCCCGCGAGGCCGCGGACACCCTCCGGCGACGGAGCCGGATCCTCCGGTTGGCACGCCTCACCCGGGACGACCCCCACCCGGGCGAACCGACCGACCAGACCTGAACCTCACCTGCCGCACACGAAGCAGCCACCAGACACGAAGGAGCCTTCCATGCCGGAAGCCGTGATCGTCTCTTACGCCCGTTCCCCCATCGGGCGCGCCAACAAGGGTTCCCTCGTGGGCATCCGCTCGGATGACCTCACCGCCCAGATGGTCAAGGCGGCACTGGCCAAGGTGCCAGAGCTCGACCCCACCCAGGTCGACGACCTGATGCTGGGCAACGGTCTGCCAGGCGGCCAGCAGGGCTTCAACATGGCCCGCGTCGTCTCGGTGCTCGCCGGCATGGACACCGTCCCCGGCACCACCGTCAACCGCTACTGCTCGTCGTCGCTGCAGACCACCCGGATGGCGCTGCACGCGATCAAGGCCGGCGAGGGCGACGTGTTCATCTCCGCCGGTGTGGAGACCGTCTCCAACTTCCAGTACGGCACCTCGGACCACATCCCGAACACCCACAACCCGATCTTCGCCGACGCCGAGGCCCGCACCGCCCAGCGCGCCGAGGGTGGCGCCGACGTGTGGACCGACCCGCGTGACCAGGGCCTCCTGCCGGACGTGTACATCCCGATGGGCCAGACCGCCGAGAACGTCGCCCAGATCACCGGCATCACCCGCGAGGAGCAGGACCACTGGGGTGTGCGGTCACAGAACCGCGCGGTCGAGGCCGTCGAGCGTGGCCACTTCGCCAACGAGATCACCCCGGTGACCATGCCCGACGGCACCGTCGTCACCGCTGACGACGGCCCGCGCCCCGGCACCACCTACGAGAAGATCTCGCAGCTCAAGCCGGTCTTCCGTCCCGACGGCACCGTCGCGGCCGGCAACTGCTGCCCGCTCAACGACGGCGCCGCGGCCCTCGTGATCATGTCCGACACCAAGGCCAAGGAGCTCGGTCTCACCCCGCTCGCGCGCGTCGTCTCCACCGGCGTGTCCGGCCTGTCGCCGGAGATCATGGGCCTCGGGCCGATCCAGGCCGTCAAGAACGCCCTGAAGATCGCCGGCAAGCAGATCTCTGACATCGACCTGTTCGAGATCAACGAGGCGTTCGCCGTGCAGGTGCTCGGCTCGGCCCGTGAGCTCGGCATCGAGGAGGACAAGCTCAACGTCAACGGTGGCGCCATCGCGCTGGGCCACCCGTTCGGCATGACCGGCGCCCGCATCACCGCGTCGCTCATCAACAACCTGCAGGCCGAGGACAAGCAGTTCGGCGTCGAGACCATGTGCGTCGGCGGCGGCCAGGGGATGGCGATGGTGCTCGAGCGCCTCAGCTGATCCCCGGCGCGGCGGGCGACATGTGACCCGCCATCGCGAAGAGCGTTCCGCCCACGTTTCCCGAGAGGGGCGTGGGCGGAACGCTCTTCTCGTCGGCAGGGCCGCCGCAGTCCCCCGATGGACGGCCCGTCCAGGGCGCGCACGGAGCTACCAGGCCGTTCTCGAACGGGTTGACCGACGCCGGGATGGAGCACCGCGCGGACTACGCGGACAGTGGCCGGCACCACTGGGCGACATTCATCAGGTACTTCGACGCAGGAATGACGACGGCCCCGGTTCCCTTCTCAGGGGCGCCGGGGCCGTCGCGGCTCGCGGGTCGGTTCCGCGTCAGAGGCGGATCACTCGCGGAAGTAGCTCATCAGCCGCAGGATTTCGACGTACAGCCACACCAGGGTCACGGCGAGGCCGAGGGCGACGCCCCACGCCATCTTGGCCGGGGCACCGGCGCGCACGAGGCGGTCGGCGTTGTCGAAGTCCAGCAGGAAGCTGAACGCGGCCAGGCCGATGCAGACCAGCGAGAAGATGATGGCCATGACGCCGCCGTCACGCAGCGGGTTGAAGCCGAACAGCAGCGCACCGAACAGATTGCCCACCATCAGGACGAGCACGCCGATGAGGGCGGCGGTCATGAACCGGGTGAACTTGGGGGTCACGCGCACGGCGCCGGTCTTGTAGACGAACAGCATGCCGGCGAAGACGCCGAACGTGCCCAGGATCGCCTGGCCGATCACCGCAGCGGCGTCGGCACCGGCGATGTTGAAGGTGAAGATGTGGGAGACCGCGCCGATGAACAGTCCCTCGAACGCGGCGTAGGTCAGAGTGACGGGCGCGGAGTCCATCTTGCGGCCGAAGGTGGCCACGAGAACGGTGATCAACCCGCCGATGCCGCCGACGAGCAGGAGCGGCATCGCGAGCCCCATGTCGACGGACAGGAAGTAGGCGATGAGGCCCACGACGCCGATCACGCCGAGGGTGATACCCGTCTTCGCGACGACGTCGTCGATGGTCATGGGCCGGGTGTCGGCGGCGGCCTGCGGGGCACCGTAGCCGGCCTGAGCACCGTAGCCGGCCTGGGCGCCGTAGCCGGCCTGGGCGCCGTAGCCCGGCTGGCCGTACTGCCCCTGCTGGAACGCCCCGCGTCCGGCGGCGCCGAACTGGGTGGCGCCGCGGGCGCTGTCTGTGGACAGGGAACTGAAGACCGGATTGCTACTGCTGCGCATCGAGGTCCCTTCGGAAATTGTCGGGGAAGGTCGTTGGTCGAGAGTCCCCGCCGGCTCACCGACGAATCACTCGTACCCCTACAACGCGCGAGGTCGCCTGAGTGTTCCCGGCGGAAACGGTTTTGGACGGCGGTCCTGGGGTGGAGCGCCGGTCACGGGCCGGCCGGTCCGGCTCATGGCCGGCCCACCCCGTTCCTGGTCAGGAAGCGGCGGAGGTCCGCCGTGGTGGTGACGAAGCTGAACGCCCGGCCCTCCCCTCGGATCGTGTAGGAGTTACTCGACCGGGGGCTCAGCCCAGCGCCACCCTGTGGTTCCAGGACCGCGCCGTGCGCCAGAGGCAGAACACCGCCAGGGCGACGAGCGCGATCACGAAGCCGATCGGCATCACGGCGTTGCTCGCGGAGGAGCCGGCGGCCAACTCGGAGAGCAGATCGAAACGGACGAGGCCCAGCGTCTCGCCGTCGGTCTCCCCCACCCCGATCGGGATCAGCAGCATCCCGAGCAGGGACAACGCCTGCGTGGCGAGGTAGACCAGGACGAACACGACGATCGGTCCACCCGCCCCGAGCCCGGACAACCGTCGCTCGTGCCCGATCGAGATCGAGAAGTAGTACTGCACCGGCCACACCAGGACCGAGCCGAACGCCAGCGCGATGCCGGCCGCGACCATCCACCCCGGCGTGACGTCGGTGACGGTGGTCCACGCGGCGGTGAGTACCGACCACGACGGCGACGATCCGCCCGAGCGCTGGGCGTTCGACCACCACGCGAGCAGCGCGAGCACCACGGTGAGGACGATCGCCGCCAGGGACGCGAGCATCGCCCAGGCCAGCTTGGCCCAGTAGATGCGGGAACCGCGGACCGGCAGGGAGTGCGTGAAGTACCCGATCCGGCCGTAGCTCGAGCGCCAGTAGTCGGCGGCGAGGGTCAGCTGGACGGCCGGGACGGCGATCACCGCGGCGAGCATGCCCGCGGCCAGCCCGAGCTCGGACAGCACCGGCCAGCCGGCGGCCCCGAGCAGGCTGCCCAGCGCCCCGATCAGGGCGAGCAGGCCGAAGAGGGTCCCGAGCGTGCCGCGCGTGCGCAGCCATTCGTGCGTGAGGAGTCTCGTCGTCGTCGCCCTTCTCGGGGCCCCGGTCGACGGTGAGGGGGTCGCGGTGGTCGCGGTCATCGGTACGTCTCCTTGAAGATCTGGTCGAGGCTGGCACCCCGGCCGCCGCGGAGGTCGTCGGCGTCGCCGGAGAGGACGACGCGGCCGTGGCGCATCATCACCACCGCGTCGAGGACGGGTTCGAGGTCGTGCACGAGGTGGGTGGCGATGAGCAGCAGCGAGTCCTCGGAGAGGGTGCGGACGATGCCGTCCACGATCAGTTGCCGCGCGGCCGGGTCGACGCCGGAGATCGGCTCGTCGAGCAGGTAGACGCTCGCGTCGCGCGACATGGCCAGTGCGATCTGGACCTTCTCGCGCATGCCTTTGGACATCTCCTTGAGCCGCGTTGACTCGCTCAGGCCGAAGTAGCCGATGAGGTCGCGGGCCTTCTCGGGGCGGAAGTCGGCGAAGAAGTCCGCGTACAGGTCCAGGCAGTAACTGACCCGCGCGCGGTCGGGAAGGAAGCTGGTGTCGGGCAGGAAGGACACTCGAGCCTTCGACTCCGGACCGGGCTCGTGACCTGCGATGCGAACGTCGCCGCTGTAGCCGGTCATCACGCCGGCGAGGATCTTGAGCAGTGTGGTCTTGCCGCAGCCGTTCTCGCCGAGCAGGCCGACGATCTGCCCGGAGGCGAGCGTGAGGTCGACGCCGTCGAGGGCGGTGACGGGGCCGTAGCGCATGGCGAGGCCGGAGACCTCGACAAGTGTTGTGGGCTCGTTCATCTCAGGCATCTCCGGTGTCTGCATCGGTAGTGGCGTGGTCGTCATGGCTGTCCCATCTCTTCTCGAGCAGTGCTCTGGCCCTGTCTCGCGTCATGCCCAGGCCGCGGACGCGTCGGACGTAGGAGTCGGCGGCGTCGGTGGCGAGGTCGGCGCGGACCTCGTCGATGCGCTCCTCGTCGCTGGTCACGAAGCGCCCGGTGGCCCGTTCGGATCGGCACAGGTCGAGGCGTTCGAGTTCGGCGAGGGCGCGCTGGGCGGTGTTGGGGTTGACGCCCAGGTCGGCCGCCAACTCGCGGACGCCGGGCATCTTGGTGCCCGCCGCCCAGTCCCCGGTCACGATGCGTCGCGAGAACTCCTCGACGAGCTGCATCCAGATCGGGGACGAGGTGTCGAACTGCATCGTCGCCCCGCTTCCGTGTTGCTGTATTAGGTGATTAATACAGTGACACCGACGGAGGGCGTTGTCAACGCCCAGCGTGGGTCGCGGTGGGAGAGAACCGAGGTGACGACGACGAGGAGCGCGACCGCCCGCACGGCTGCTGGCCTGTCAGACCTGCGTCAGGGCACCCTTCGACGAAGGCTGCCGCGATGATCTCGCGGTAGGCCTCGACCCCGGAGGTCGGCCGTCGACCCGGCCGCCCGCCGCCTAGCTAGTGGGCATCTCCGTTAGTTCGTC
>NZ_KV823927.1:0-4453 GCF_001815995.1 Dietzia sp. HMSC21D01
CGAGGGGCCGGCTCCATGTGAGCCGGCCCCTCGCCGTCTAACCGGTCTGTACTACTCGCAGGCGACGCCGTCGTTGTCCCGGTCGAGCGCGGGCCGATACGCCGCGTCACCGCGGTAGATCGGGGCGATGCCCAGCCGACGCGCCTCGGTGCAGTTGGCCACGTGGTATCAGCAGTGCGGCCGCCTCAGGTAATCGCCTTCTCATCTTCGCGCGTTGCGCGTTCGCGGAGAGCGCCGCTAATCTGACCCCACCAGAAGGGGAGTATCCCTGACACGCGTCGTCGTCACTACGGCCCCGGGCCCGGCGGAGTGAGCCACGCATCATCAGTGGCCGGGAGAGACCTTCGATCACCCACTGATCGAAAGGTCCCTGTCATGGACACCCCACTCTGGCTCTGGTTCGCCGTCATCGCCTTCATCGTCGTGATGCTCGCGATCGACCTCGTCGCCCACCGCAAGGCACACGTCATCGGCGTGAAAGAGGCGGCCGCGTGGTCGGCGGTCTGGATCGCGCTCGGAGTCGGCTTCGGCGTGATCGTCTGGGCCGTCTGGGGCGCTGACTTCGGACAACAGTACTTCGCCGGCTACCTCATCGAGAAGTCTCTGGCCGTGGACAACGTCTTCGTCTGGGCGATTATCTTCGCCTACTTCGCGGTGCCCCCGCAGTTCCAGCACCGGGTCTTGTTCCTCGGTGTGCTGGGCGCCCTGGTGTTCCGTGGCATCTTCATCGCGGGCGGCGCGCTGCTCATCCAGAACTTCTCGTGGATCCTCTACATCTTCGCCGCGTTCCTGCTGTACACGGGTTTCCGCATGATCCGTCAGCGCGACGAGCACCTCAACCCGGACCAGTCGCGCGTGCTGGGTGCCTTCCGCCGGCTCGTGCCCATGTCGGACACCTTCCACGGACAGCGACTGCTGGGCCGCAAGGGCGGACTGATCATGGCCACTCCCCTGCTGGCAGTGCTCGTGCTGGTGGAGACGACTGACATCGTGTTCGCCGTCGACTCCATTCCCGCCATCTTCGCCGTCACCGACGAGGTGTTCCTCGTCTTCACCGCCAACGCGTTCGCGATCCTGGGGCTGCGCGCGATGTACTTCCTACTCGCCGATCTGGTCCATCGGTTCGTGTACCTCAAGCTCGGCCTGGCGTTGGTGTTGATGTGGGTGGGCGTGAAGATGCTGCTGAAGATCGACGTCTACTACATCCCGACCCCGCTCTCGCTGGCCGTCATCGCCACGATCCTCACCGTGTCGGTCGTGGCGAGCCTGAGGGCGACGCGCGGGCAAGACCGGCGGAGCCTCCCGACCCCGGCCGAGCCGCCGTTCCGCATCGCGACCCCGGATGAGGACGCAGAGTTCGAGCCGCTGTTCGGCCGCGCGCGCTCCCGCCATCGCTCGGAACGTCCCGCCGCCGGACCGCCACGCTGACGGATGAAAGCGGCCGCGAAAGCCCTTCGGGACCGACTTCGCGACTGCGGTTCTCGGCCCGCTCCGCGGAACGCGTGACGGCTTATAACTTCTCATCGACAGGGGTAGGGTCGGGCTCAACGCCGGTGAGCCCCTCACTCGCACGGCTCCATCGGCGCCATACCAGGACACTCCTATATAGCTTTGTCAAGGGTTTTAGCGCCCAGATTTGGTTCGAGTGTGCTCTTGAGGATCGGGAAGACCTCGCGGGCAACGTAGCGTTTCAGGCAACGCATGATCTCTCGTTTCGTCTTGCCTTCGGCGATTCTGCGTTCGACGTACTCGCGGGTGCGGGTCTCATAGTGCATCCGGACGAGGACGATGTGGTGCAATGCGGAGTTCGCTTGCCGGTCGCCGCCGCGATTGAGTCGGTAGCGGTTCGTCTTTCCGGAGGAGGCCGGGATCGGCGAAGCCCCGGTGAGAGCAGCGAAGTGTCGTTCACTTCGCATTCGTTCGGGATTGTCTCCGGCGGTGATGAGTAGCTGGGCAACGCTGTCGGGGCCAGCACCATAGACCTCCATGAGCGCCGGGGCATGATCGTCCAGAAGCCGTGTGATCTGCCGGAGGAGGTCGGCGACTTGTTCGTCGAGGAACTTGTATCGGCGGGCGAGATGGCGAAGGCAGACCGCTGTGGATTCAGCTGCGGTCACCGGCTGCGCCGGCGGCCGGGTCGCGGCCAGCGCTGCCACCAGCCTCGACGTGGTCAGTCCGCGGTACTTCTGGCGAAGGGACTCGGGCGCGGATACGAGCATGGCGCGGATCTGATTGATCGCCGCGGTGCGGTCCCGCACGGCCGCAGACCGGGTTGTTCGCAGCACTCGAAGGGACTCCACCAGCCCGTCGTTGCCTTTCGGCAGGGCGGTCGCTCGACCGGAGAGAACCGCCTCAGCAGCGGCGTACGCATCAAACTGGTCAGTCTTGCCGCGGCGACGTCTGTCGAACCGATTCGGTTGATTGACTTCGACGACCGTATAGCCCGCGTCGAGGAACTTCCTGGTGATTCCAGCACCATAGCTGCCAGTGCATTCGATACCCACCTTGTCGACCTGTGAGTATTCGCCAACCAGGGCAAGCGCTTCCCGGTAGCCGGACGCGGTCGCCGGCACCATCACGTCGACGAGGGGGCGACCGTAGTTGGTGATCACCGCCACGTGGTGCGTATCCGCGTGCGTGTCGATCCCGACCACTACCGCGGAGCTGTCGTTGTCGTGCATCATTGTGGTGCACCCCTTCCGTAATCGCAGATCAAAGGAGTGCGCAGCCGGGTGGGCGTCAGTCAGTTCACTATCGGGAAAGCGTTCAAACTCCTATCAGGACATGGCGGCCCACCCGGTCACGCTGTGAGCCCGAGGCGGCCGACATGTCCGGATCAAGACAATCCTCTACGTACGCAGAGGACGCCAGAAGGGCCGTGAGTCAGACCGCCCAAGCTCGCCTACCATTATCGATCAGCAGAGCCTGGCGGGCGGACCGCCAAGTCCTTCAAGAAGGTCAGGCCTACGGCCTCACAACTTCATAGTGAAGGGGCCGATCATGAGTGTCGACAGTTTCAACTCGCGAGACGCGCTGGCAGTCGGAGGCGTCGACTACGAGATCTACCGACTCGACCGGGTCTCCACCGAGGTCCCACTCCCCTACAGCCTGAAGATCCTGCTGGAGAATCTTCTGCGCAACGAGGACGGCCGGGTGGTGACGGCCGAGCAGGTCGAGGCGCTCCAGCAGTGGAATCCCCGCAAGCAGGTGGATCGGGAGATCCAGTACACGCCCGCCCGCGTCCTCATGCAGGACTTCACCGGAGTGCCGTGCGTCGTCGACCTGGTCGCGATGCGCGACGCGATCACCGATCTGGGCGGGGACGCCAAGAAGATCAACCCGCTGATCCCCGGTGAGCTCGTGATCGACCACTCGATCATCGCCGACGTCTTCGGCCGTCCGGACGCCTTCCAGGTCAACGCCGACCTCGAGTTCGGACGGAACCGGGAGCGTTACCAGCTCCTGCGGTGGGCGCAGGAGTCGTTCGCTGACTTCCTCGTGGTCCCTCCGAACACGGGAATCTGCCACCAGGTCAACCTCGAGTACCTGTCCCGGGTCGTCTTCACCCGCGAGGGCACCGAGGGCATGAGGCAGGCCTACCCGGACACGCTGGTGGGCACCGACTCGCACACACCGATGGTCAACGGCCTCGGCGTGCTGGGCTGGGGCGTCGGCGGCATCGAGGCCGAGGCGGCTCTGCTCGGCCAGCCGATGAGCATGCTCATCCCGGAGGTCATCGGACTCAAGCTGACCGGTGAACTGCGGGAGGGCACGACCGCGACGGACCTGGTCCTCCACGTCGCGGAGTTGCTGCGCAAGACCGGCGTGGTCGGCAAGTTCGTCGAGTTCTTCGGACCCGGCGTCTCCAGCGTGCCGCTGGCCAACCGAGCCACGCTCGGCAACATGAGCCCGGAGTACGGGGCGACGTGTGCGATCTTCCCGATCGACTCGGAGACGCTCGACTACCTGCGGCTGACCGGCCGGTCTCAGGAGCAGATCGAGTTGGTCGAGGTCTACGCCAAGGAGCAGGGGCTCTGGCACGACCCGGACAATCCGGCCGAGTACACCCAGGTCATCGAGCTCGACCTTGCGAGCGTCGAGCCGTCGATCGCGGGTCCCCGGCGCCCGCAGGACCGTATCGAGCTGGGCGACGCGCCGGCCGTGGTCCTCGGCAACCTCGCGGAGGAGAAGGAACGGTCCGGGGGGCGGCCCGGCAGCGTGGACGACGCCGCGGAGGACACCTTTCCGGCCAGCGACCCGATCGCCTTCAATCCCGATACGGCGACGGATGAGCCGCCGCGCCGCTACTCCGAGGAGCAGCTGACCGCCAACGCCAAGCTCGGCTGGCCCAGCGACCCGGCGGAGGTCGTGCTGGGCGGCGACTCCCCGGTGATCGTCGACCACGCGGACGTCGTCATCGCGGCGATCACCTCGTGCACCAACACGTCCAACC
>NZ_KV823927.1:4473-23863 GCF_001815995.1 Dietzia sp. HMSC21D01
GATCACCTCGTGCACCAACACGTCCAACCCCTCGGTGATGATCGGCGCGGCACTGCTCGCCAAGAAGGCGGTCGAGAAGGGACTCGCGCCCAAACCGTGGGTCAAGACGACCCTGGCCCCCGGCTCCCGCGTGGTGACCGACTACTACGCGCGGGCCGGCCTCACCCCGTACCTGGAGCAGCTGGGCTTCGACCTGGTCGGGTACGGCTGTACGACGTGCATCGGCAACTCGGGGCCGCTGACGCCGGCCGTCAGTGAGGCGGTCAATGACAAGGACCTCAACGTCGCGGCGGTCCTGTCCGGTAACCGCAATTTCGAGGGACGCATCCACCCCGAGGTCAGGATGAACTTCCTGGCGTCCCCGCCGCTGGTCATCGCCTATGCCCTCGCCGGGACCATGCGCAAGAACCTGCTCGAGGATCCGCTGGGGACCGGCTCCGACGGCGAGCCGGTCTACCTCCGCGACATCTGGCCGAGTTCGGCCGAGATCAAGGAGGTCGTCGACGCCAACCTCGAGGCCGACATGTTCACCAAGGGCTATGCCGACGTCTTCACGGGCGACGAGAACTGGCGCGGGATGAGCGTGCCGGAGGGCGACAAGTTCGACTGGAACGAGGACTCCACCTACATCCGGCGGCCACCGTACTTCGACGGCATGTCCGCGGAGCCGGAGCCCATCGGGGACATCACCGGCGCCCGCGTGTTGGCTCTTCTCGGCGACTCGGTGACGACCGACCACATCTCCCCGGCCGGTGCCATCAAGGCCTCCTCGCCCGCCGGGAAGTACCTGCAGGAGCAGGGCGTCGAGCCGGCGGACTTCAACTCGTACGGGTCGCGGCGCGGCAACCACGAGGTGATGATCCGCGGCACCTTCGCCAACGTGCGGCTGCGCAACCAACTGGCGCCCGGCACCGAGGGCGGCGTCACGACCCACTTCCCCAGCGGCGAGCAGACCAGCATCTACGATGCGTCGATCCGCTACGCCGAGGACGGCGTGCCGTTGGTCGTCATCGCCGGCGCCGAATACGGCTCCGGCTCATCGCGCGACTGGGCGGCCAAGGGCACGAAGCTGCTCGGGGTCAGAGCCGTGATCGCGGAATCGTTCGAGCGGATCCACCGGTCGAACCTCATCGGTATGGGCGTGCTGCCCCTGCAGTTCCCCGAGGGCGAGTCCGCTTCGAGCCTCGGGGTGAAGGGCGATGAGGTCTTCTCCATCACCGGACTCGACGGCCAGGATTCTGTTCCGGGCGAGGTCACGGTCCGCGCGGGCGAGGGCGACGACGCGATCGAGTTCACCGCAAAGGTCCGCATCGACACCCCGGCGGAGGAGACGTACTACCAGCACGGCGGCATCCTGCTGTACATGCTGCGGCAGATGCTCTGACCGCTGTCCCACCGTCATTCACACTGGGAGAGGTCTTCCTCGATGAGTGGCTTCCCGACCGGGGTCACGTACGTCACCATGAGGACGACGTCCTCGGTGCCCTGGTTCCGCACTTCATGCGGGTAACCGGCGCCTTCGACGACCGAGTCCCCCGCCCGGAAGGTGCGTGTACCTCCGGGGAAGGTGTCGGAGTGGTGGGTGATTTCGCCCTGTTTGACCACGGCGATGAGCTGACCGTGATGGCAGTGCCTCCCCGTGCCGGTACCGGCGGCGATCGTGATCTCGCGGAACGTCACCGACACGCCCCGGTCGCCGTGGACCTTCACCTCGACGGGCTGTTCCTGGAGGCCCTGCACGATGTCGACCGCGAGGACCGGCTGCGTGCCGGCGATCTGCGATGCGGGCGGCGGCGGGGGCGCGATCGCCGATTCGTCTGCGGACCCGGCCCCGCCGGTGCTGCACGCTGAGCTAGCCAGGGCGATCGAGCCGACCAGAAGGATGATGCCGCGTCTGATCGATGTGCTCCGCATGGAAGGTCCCCCGTGACTTCCCGGATCGACTGGACGACGCCGACCGTGCGAGCAACGCTAGCGCAGCGCCGTTGCTGAGAACAGGCTTTTGTTGACACGCCCCCGCGAGAAGGTGGCGCTCAGTCCTCGCCGACCGAGACGTTGACCTCGATGTTGCCCTCGACGGCGCGCGAGTAGGGGCACATCTGGTGGGCGAGTGTGGCCAGCTCGTCGGCCTGCTCTGCCTCGAGGCCGGGGATGATCACCTCGAGCTGCACGGCCAGGTCGATGCTCTCCTCGCCCGAGCGCACCAATGAGATCCGTGCGCCGACGGACGAGCCGTCGATCTTGACCTTCTTCTGCCTGGCCGCGCTCTGCAGGGCGGAGTGGAAGCAGGCGGCGTATCCGGCGGCGAACAGCTGCTCGGGGTTGTTGCCTTCGCCGGAGCCACCGAGCTCCTCGGGCGGGGCCATGGTCAGGTCCACGGCCTTGTCGGCGGTGGCCACGTGGCCGTCGCGGCCGCCGCCGGTCGACAGGGCCTCGACGGTGTAGAGCGCATCGGACATGGGCGATCTCCTCAGGTCGTGTGGTGCGGGCGTGGCCCAACGTACGCCGCGTCCGCGGGTGGCGTCAGGGGCCGCGTCGGTGGTTCCGGCGACCACGGGGGATTCGGAGCGCCGTCCGGGCCGGATGGACGACACCCGGTCCGGCCCACGCGCGGTCACGGCTCAGTGGTCGCTACCGACCGACTTCTTCTCGGCGATCGCCGTCCGCGAGAGTCGGCGCACGCGCTTGACCACGAACCACACGAAGGCTATCGCGATCACCGCCAGCACGGCGTTGGACAGCATGCCGCTCCACTGCTCGAGCGCGGGCTTGATGGCGGGGCCGAAGAGGTATCCGGCGCCGATCCAGATGGCGTTCCACACGCCGGACCCGAGGAGCGTGTAGGCACTGAAGTGCGCGAACGGCATCCGTTCGATGCCCGCGGGGATGGAGATGAACGACCGCACGAGGGGGACGCAGCGCCCCACCAGTACGGCGACGCCGCCCCATTTCTGGAAGAACGCCTCCGACTTGTCGAAGTCGTCGTGGTCCAGCAGCGGGATCCGGCCGACGAGGCGGCGGGTGCGGTCCCGGCCGAGCGCCGCGCCCACGACGTACCAGATCCACGCGCCGAGCAGCGCACCCGCGGTCGCCGCCACCCAGGCCAGCCAGAAGCTCATCCGGCCGTCGTAGGCCAGGAAGCCGGCGCCGGGAAGGACGGCCTCGGACGGGATGGGCGGCAGGAAGGTCTCCAGCAGGATCGCGATACCGACGCCGAGCTCGCCGAGGGTCTCCATGAGTGAGAGGATCCAGCCGATGAACCCGTCGTACCCCGCGGAGGGGTCGGTCGGAGGCGACGCGGCGAGAACCATCATGTGGGGAGTCTAGGGCGCGGCGGTACGTCGGAGCGGCCGCGCGCGGCCGAGCTCACCCCCGGGCCTGCGGCATCACGATCCGGTCGGGCGCGGTCAGACCTCCCCGCCGTCAACAGAAGTCGTGGTCAGACTTCCGCGCCGGTGACGTAGGCCGCGGCCAGTTCGCGGAGCGCGGCGTGGTCCTGACCCAGTAGGTCCATGGGCGCGCGCCGCCCGGGCAGCGAGCTGGTCGGCGTGGTCCACCACACGGTGGCGGCCTCCGGGGCGTGCCCGGCGTCGAGCATCCGGTTGACCACGGCGACGATGTCGTCTGCGCGGCGCGGGTCGAAGTGGTCGAGTTTGACAGGACGCCCCGCCGGATGAGGATCTCGCCCGGCGACGCCGGTGAACGAGCTGCGCCGACGCAGTTCCTTGACGACGAGGTCGGCGAACAGCGGGTCGTCGAGCTCTCGCAGTGCACGCTCCGCGCGATCTCCCGACACGGCCTTCTGCGACATCACCCGATTCTGAACAGTCATCGCGACCACCCGCCTTCTGAGCGGAATTTTACAACCTGTTCAGTCCGTGGGCGAGACCCACTTGCGTGACCCGGGCGACTCGTGCGGGCCCGGCCCCTCGCATCCTCTTCACGTAGACGCCGCCAAGGAGTCCACACCTGACGGCCACCAACAATGTTAGCCGCATTAGCCTTCGCGCACTCGCGGATCCTCAAAGCACCGCGTCGGTGCCATCCGCGCGTGGCGCTGCACGGAGCGGGACGCCTACGCCCGGTCGGTGCGCGGGTTGCCCTTCTGCAGGCGGTCGATGTGCTCGGACGCCTCCGCCTTGGTCAACGTCGCGGGGAGCTCCTCGCCGGCCTCGCGGGCCAGGGTGTCCAGGTAGCTCTTCTGCGCCTCGGTCATGGGCTCGTCGCCGGTGACCCAGTCGTCGGGGTCACGCTGCAGCGACCCACCGCCGGCCGCCCGCCCCTCGGGGACCGGCGCACCGAGGGTCTCGCCGCTGGAATCTCCGCTCCGCTGTCCGTTGTCGCTGCTCGGGATCTGCTGGGAATCGGTCATGCCCGCACGCTACGCCGGGCCGGATGAGCGGACCACCGAGCGCTGCACAGCCGCCTCTGGCCATGGCGTCTCGCGCGCCCCGAAGCGCAGGCCAGACGCCATGGCCAGAGGCGGCTGCGGAATTCGCGCACATCCCCGGGAGCGAGACGCCATCCGCAGGAGCGGCTGCGCGCAGACGCCAGAGTGTGTGCGGCTACGCCGGCGGCCGGAGGGGCCCCGCTGACCGTCGCCCACCCAGCGCCGCGGCCTGCGCCTGGTACTCCCCCAGCTGATCGCGCGCGAGCGCCGCCTGCAGGATCGCGGTCCCTTGCGCGATGGCATCCGCGTCCCACAGGCGTCTGTCCTGCTCGGCGAGGGGGATGAGCTCGTCGTCGTCGCCCCCGAACCGCGCCGCCCGGCGCGCGTGGTGCAGCATCATCAGCGCCAGCAGCCCACGCACCTCGGGGTGGTCGATCGCCGCCGACAGCTGCCGGGTCAGGCGCAGCGCCTCGGCGGCCGGGTCGACCTCGCCGGTGTAGCCCTCGTTGAACACCAGGTAGAGGACGCGCAGGACGGTCGCCACGTCGCCGGGCCGGTCGAGCCGCTGGCCGTCGAGCGTGCGCTTGGCGCGGCTGATGCGCTGCGCCATCGTCGCCTCGGGGACGAGGAACGCCCGCGCGATCTGCCGCGTCGTCAGGCCGCCGACCGCGCGCAGGGTCAGCGCGATCGCCGACGGCATCGGCAGCGCCGGATGCGCGCACAGGAAGTAGAGCCAGAGGGTGTCGTCGCGGTCGGGCCAGTCGCCCTGGCCGCTCGGGTTACCCGCGCCGCCCCGGTCACCCGGGACGAGCGGAGAGTACGACGACGACGACGAGGTCACCGCCTGCTCCGCCGTCGCCAGGTCCTTGCGGCGCCGACGGGCCGACTCCGACCTGGCCGCGTCGAGGAACCTGCGCCACGCCACGGCGATCAGCCAGGCCCGGGGGTCGCGTGGCGGGTCGGCGGGCCAGCTGCACAGGGACTCGACGAGCGCGTCCTGCACGGCGTCCTCGGCCGCGGCGAAGTCGGCTCCGCGGCGGACGAGGACGCCGATCACCTGCGGGATGAGCGCCCGCAGGTCCAGGCCGGACGGTGAGCCGGGCCCGGCCACGGCATCGTGCCCGGCCACGATCGGTCAGTCCTCCATCTCCGTGGGCGCCGCGAGCAGGGGCCGCAGTTCGAGCCACTCCCGGATCGGCGCGCCGCCGGGGCCGGGTGCCGCGGACAGCTCGCCGGCCAGCTCGACCGCACGGTCGTAGTCGGCCACGTCGATGATCATCCAGCCGGCGATGAGGTCCTTGGTCTCGGCGAAGGGGCCGTCGGTCAGCGGGGGCTTGCCCTCGCCGTCGTACCGCACCCACGTCCCCGACTCCGACAGTGCGTGGGAGTCCACGTACTCCCCGCTCTCTCGAAGCCGGTTGGCGACATCCTCCATGTACTCGAAGTGCGCGGAGATCTCCTCGGGCGCCCACTCGCCCAGCGGTGGATAGGTGGGCGCCTCCGGCGCCGAGCCGCGATAGTGCTTGAGCAACAGGTACTTGGCCATGATGGTCCTCCTCACGCTGTGCGACCCAGTGTGGTCGCTTCACGAGGGGGACGGAACCGTCCGCCGGATTTCGACATCCGGGGCGGTGCGGGCGCAGCGCAGCCGTGGTCGGGCCCGCGATCGGCCCCATCGTGAACCCCGTCCGACGCGCTCGAGGACCCCGTCCGGCGCGCTCGGGGACCCCGCGTGGAACCGCTCCACGGCGTGCGCTATTGTTCTTTCTCGCAGCACGGAACGCCCCGGCGGGCCGGAATGCGATGCGGATGTGGCGCAGCTGGTAGCGCATCACCTTGCCAAGGTGAGGGTCGCGAGTTCGAATCTCGTCATCCGCTCAGAGTGAATGTCCCGGATCATCGTTCGTCGATGGCCCGGGACATTCTTCGTTAGCGGGGTCCGCGCGCCCGGTGTGTGGGGGCCGTGCACACGAGATTCGGCGCCCGCGCGCCAGATACGCGAGCCCTTGCCCGTCCGGCGCCCGCTGTTCGTCGAGTGGTCACAGACACTGACTTCTCCGTGACCCGTCCTGGGACAACGTGAGCAGGTGCGACCTATCGACGCGCCTGGCGCGGATCGTGGGCCCAGCGCTCATCTGGTTATCAGTTGTCGGGCCTGATCCGGCGTGATAATCAGCGCACCATCGCCGCACTGATCCGGGGCTTTTCAGGCGCATGCCGCCGTAGCGCGCGACGGTCACTCCACTGGGGGCGGGGGCGGGAGTCTCAGCCGGTCCGCTGCCGCCCGGCCAGCTTGTGCCGGTCGAGTTCGGTCATCCCGCCCCAGACGCCGTAGAGCTCGCCCGCCTCGATCGCGAACTTGCGGCACGTTTCGAGGACCGGGCAGCGGGCGCAGATCTCCTTGGCCGCCTTCTCCTTGCGACGGCGCACGCCCTTCGGCTCGTCCTCGGCACTGTAGAAAAGATCGGGGTCGCCGACGCACGCTCCGTCGTCCCTCCAGGCCCAGAACTCCGATGTGGGTTTCAGATTCCTGAACCGTGGCACTCGTGCTCCTGTCGCAGATGGCGGAAGATCAACGTCGAATTGTCTCCCGGGTCCACCCGGGCACACTTCACCCCTAGGGGTGTATTAGCAGGGCGTGGCCGTTCAGAGCCCGTTGCTAAGATCTGCGGATGCCGATCAAGGTCACAGTGGTCAATGACTACCTCGTCGTCGTCGCCGGCGTCAACGCCTTTCTCGCCCCCTACTCCGACCGGATCGAGATGGTGGAGAAGGACCTGGTCTCCAGCGGATCGGCCACCGTGGACGTGGCCCTATACGACTCCTTCGCCTCGTCCCTGGGCAAGGACGACCGCCTCGAGAAGCTCCTGCAGGATCCGACCATCGCGGCGGTCGCCGTCTACTCGTTCACCTCTGACCCGGCCGCGGTGCGCGACAGCCTCGACGCGGGCGCCCACGGGTTCCTGTCCAAGTCCCTGACCGCTCCCGAGCTGGTGAGTGGCATCGAGCAGATCGCCGCCGGCAAGCGCGTCACCCTGACGGGAGCGGGCCTGCCGATCATGGGTCCCGACAAGTGGCCCGCCAAGGAGGCCGGCCTCTCACACCGAGAAGCCGAGGTGGTCAGCCTGATCGTGCAGGGGCTGTCCAACGAGCAGATCGCCGAGCAGTGCTACCTCTCGCTCAACACGGTGAAAACCTACGTGCGCTCGGCGTACCGGAAGATGGACGTGGCCACGCGCGCGCAGGCGGTCGCGTGGGGCATCGAGAACGGCCTCAAGCCCGACCGGTAGGGCCGGGTACGACTGTCTGCGGCGGGTCAGTCGCCGTCGGTGACGTCAGTTCCTGCTTTCCCACCACTCGATCACCCGCCGGTTCACGTCCCCGGTCGAGCCGTCGCCCCACCGCGGATAGTCGAACCACATCCGCAGTGCGGGCCCTCCGAGCGTGGGCACGTCGATGAACCCCAGGCTGCGTTGCGGCGTGAAGTCGCGCATGTCGAGCGTCGAGCACGAGATCACCGGCTCGAAGCCCGTCGCGCACGCCACCTCGACACCAGGCTCGACCGGGGTGAGGACGCGGGTGCCGTTCACCGCCGGGTTCCAGAACCCGGGGTCCCGGGGGCCGAGCACATCGGTCACCACCTGCGGCATACCCCGCGGGATCGGCGGGGCGGCCGGCTGTGCGGTGGCGGGCGCCGCGCCGATCAGACTTCCCGCAACGCCTGCCGCGATCGCGGCACCGACAGCAGCCATGGACGTGCGCAGTGCGGACATGAATCTCCCAGGGTGAGCGGATGAGGTCCGGTCAGCGTAGCGGTGCGATCAGCTCCGCCTGCGCCGATCGAGCGGCACCACGGTGGGCGTTCCCGTCACCGGGTCGGCGGCGATCAGGCACGGGAGCCCGAAAACCTGCTCCACCAGCTCGGCGGTGAGGACCTCGGCCGGGGCGCCGGTGGCCACCACGCGGCCGTCCTTCATCACGACCAGGTGCGTCGCGTAGCGGGCGGCCTGGTTGAGATCGTGGAGCACGGCGATCACCGCGCGACCGCTCTCGTGCTGGTCTCGGAGCAGGTCCAGCAGGTCGTACTGGTGCGCGATGTCGAGGTAGGTGGTGGGCTCATCCAGCAGGAGGATGGGCGTCTCCTGGGCCAGCAGCATGGCGACCCACACGCGTTGGCGCTGGCCGCCGGAGAGTTCGTCGACGAACCGGGTCGCCAGATCGGACACCCCGGTGGAGGCCATCGCGGCGGTCACGGCGGTGTCGTCGGCGCGGCTCCACTGGCGTAGTGGGCTGTGGTGCGGGTGCCGGCCACGCGCCACCAGGTCGTCGACCCGGATCCCCTCCGGAGTGACGGCGCCCTGCGGCAGGAGCCCGATCCGGCGGGCGACCGCCTTGGTCCGCAGCCGGTGCAGATCGTGTCCGTCCAGCAGGATCCGTCCCTCGCCGGGAGCGATCACGCGAGCCAGGGCCTTGAGCAGCGTGGACTTGCCGCAGGCGTTGGGGCCGACGATCACCGTGAACGCATCCTCGGGCAGTTCCAGGTCGAGGTCGGTGGCCACGACGCGCCGTTCGTACGCGAGCCGCGCCCCCTCCACCGTGAGCCCGCGCCCGCGCTCGAGCTGGGCGCCGGCGCGGGCATCACGGTCGAGGGAGGTGGGGCGCATCAGCCCAGGATCTCCTGGACGTCGTCGAGGATCTCGCCGGCGCCCAGGACGCCGATGCCGACCATCCAGGTCTCGTCCTCGACCTCGTAGGTCTGGCCGGACTTCACGGCGGGCAGGTCGCCCCAGAGCCCGGTCACGGTCGCCATGGTCGTCGCCGACGGGTCGCCGCCGGGGTTGGTGAAGAACACGACGTCGCCGGTGATCTGCTCGTACAGCTCCGGGGAGAGCTCGGCCATGGAGTACTCGTTCCACTCGCGCTCGCCCAGGTCGAAGCCCATCTGGGACAGGATCGAGCCGGAGAACGTCTCGGGTCCGTAGAGGCGGAAGTTGTCCGGGCGGAACCGGACGATCGACAGCGTGGTGCCCTCGGCGCCCACCTGCTCGCCGACCTCGGCGATGTGGGTGTCGAGGTCGTCGATGAGCTGCTCCATCTCCTCGTCCTCACCGACGGCGGCGGCGGTGATCCGCGCCTGCTCCTGCCAGTCGGTGCCGGAGTTCTCGGAGTACACGGTGGGGGCGATGCCGGAGAGCTCGTCGTAGATGGCCTCGTGGCGGACCTTGGCGCCGATGATGAGGTCAGGGGCAAGGGCGGCGATCGCGTCGATGTCGGGCTCGGAGGTCAGGCCCACGATCTCGGCGTCCACGTCACCGAGGTACGGCGGGGCGCCGGAGCCGGCGCCGGACTCGGTGATCCCGACGGGCGTGTGGCCGAGCGCGACGAGCGCGTCGAGGTGCGGAGAGTCGAGGACGACGACCCTCTCGGGCGTCCCGTCGATCACGGTCTCGCCCATCGCGTGGGTGACGGTATAGGCCTCGTCCGAAGGTGCCTCGGCGGTGTCGCTGCTGCCGGAGCACGCGGACAGAGCCACCGCAGAGGCGAGGGCCATGGCGATCAGGGCGGGCACCGAGCGGCGCCGGCGTGAGATTCTGGTCATGACTACAGATCAAACCACACAGGCAAGGCTCACCTAACAATGAGTCTGGTCTAGGGTTCCACCGTGGCCCCACGACCTCTCCCCGACTCCGACGCCGACGCACGGCCCGCGGTGCCGGCCGCCGACCGGGCAGCCGCCCCGGCAGCAAGCGCTGGCCAGCAGCCCCGCCGCGGAGCCGGGTTGTTCCCCGGACTGATCGTGGCCGTCCTGGCCCTGGCGGCCGCGGTCGTGGCCAGCCTCGCTATCGGTGCCCGCCCGATCCCGCCCGCCGAGGTGGTGGGTGCGCTGCTCGGCCAGGGCACGCAGAGCGTGGTGGGGATCGTCGGCGAACTGCGGGCCAACCGGACCGTGCTCGGGCTGGTGTGCGGTGCGGCGCTCGGCGCGTCCGGGGCGCTCATGCAGGCAATGACCCGCAATCCGATCGCCGACCCGGGAATCCTCGGCGTCAATTCCGGCGCCGCGCTCGGGGTGGTCGCCGGAGCGACGCTCACCGGCGGCCTCGGCCTGGCCTCCACGGTGTGGTTCGCACTGGCCGGCGCCGGTGTGGCGTCCGCGATCATCCTCCTGCTCAGCACCTCGGCGCTCGCGGCGTCCTCACCCGTTCGGCTCACCCTGGCCGGGGTGGCGCTGGCGGCGGTGCTGTCCGGTCTCAGCCAAACGTTCGTCGTGCTGGACGAGACCGTCCTGCAGGCGTACAGCTTCTGGCAGGTCGGCTCGCTCACTGCGCGGTCGATCGACGAGGTCACCGGCGTGATCCCGCTCGTCGTCGCGGGCGCGGTGATCGCCCTGCTGCTCCTGCGCGGCCTGGACGCGCTCGCCCTGGGCGACGACTCGGCGGTGGCGCTGGGCGTGCGCCCCGGGTGGGTGCGGGTGTGGTCGCTCGTCGCCGTCGCACTGCTCGCCGGGACCGCCACGGCGCTGGCCGGCCCCATCAGCTTCGTGGGACTGGTCGTGCCCCACCTCGTCCGCGGTCTCGTCGGCCCGAGCCTGATCCGGGTGGTCCCGCTGTCCATGGTGGTGGCGCCCGCGCTGTTGTTGGCGGCCGACGTGATCGGCCGGGTGATCGCGGGCGGGTCCGAGACCCCGGCGGGCGTGGTGATGGCGTTCATCGGCGCGCCGCTGCTGGTGGCGTACCTGGCCGCCGGCCGACGAGTGGGTGTCGCATGACGATAACCGCACCGCGCCCCGCAACAGGCCTGCCCAGCGACGAACGCCTCCTCGCCGCCGGCCGATTCTCGGTGCGGCTGCACCTGCGCACTGCGTGGGTCACTGCGATCCTCGCCGTCGTCGTCGTCATACTCGTGGCCGCCTCGCTGGTGATCGGCGAGTTCATCATCTCGGTCCCCGACGCGGTGGCGACCCTGCTCGGCGACGCACCCGACCGCACCACCAACTTCTTCATCCACGAACGCCGCCTGCCCCGGGCGCTGGTCGCGCTGGCGGTGGGCGCGGCTCTGGCGACGTCGGGCGCGCTGTTCTGCGCGCTCACCCGCAATCCGCTGGCCAGCCCGGACATCATCGGCATCACCCAGGGCGCGTCGGCGGGCGGGGCGACGGTGATCCTCCTGCTGGGCGGCGGGATCGCGCAGGTCGCCACGGGCGCACTCGCGGGCGCGGCGCTCACCACCGGGTTCATCCTGGCCCTGACGTGGTGGCGCGGCCTCAGCGGCGCCCGCCTGGTCCTGCTCGGCGTGGCCCTGGGCGCCCTGGCGATGGCGTACGTGGCGCACCTGCTCTCCCGCGGCTTCGTGGCGAGCGCGGTCACCGCCCAGATCTGGCTCACCGGCTCGCTGCAGGGTCGCGGCTGGTCCGAGCTCTGGCCGCTGGCGTGGGTGCTGCTCGTGGCGTCGGTGGTCATCGCGAGTCGGTCCCGGGCCATGCGCGCGCTCGCGCTGGGCGACGACGTCGCGGTGGCCCTGGGCGTGCGACTGCGCTCCACGCGGCTGGTCCTGTTGGCGGCGGCCACGGTCCTGGCCGGGGCGGCCGTGGCGACGGCCGGGCCGATCTCGTTCGTGGCGTTGGTGGCTCCGCACCTGTCGCGGCTGCTCACCCGCAGTGATCGGGTCCTGCCGGCGGCACTGCTGGGCGGGGTGTTGCTGCTGGCCTCCGACCTCGTGGCTCAGCACGCGTTCGCCCAGCCGCTACCGGTGGGCGTGGTGACGGTGGTGCTCGGCGGGCTGTTCTTCCTGGGTCTGTTGTGGCGGGAGGGTCGCCGTGGTTGACCAGACCGGCATGTCCGAGAAACCCGCACGGCGCCCGCCCGACCGCGAGACCCCGCGCCCGCGCAACCCCCACCGGGCGGAGAGCTGGCAGCCGACCGCGCTGCGGCGGGTCCGAGTACGCGCCGTCGAACCCCTCGCTCCCGAGCTGGTGCGCGTGACGCTCGAGGGCGACGAGCTCGGGGAAATCGCCACCGACGCCGGCGATGCCGTGCCCGCCGTGCGCAGCCCGTCCTTCGACGACGTCGTGGTCTTCTGCCTGCCCGATCCCGTGACGGGCGAGGTCACCCTCCCCGTTCCCGCGCCGGGTGGCGGGCTGGGCCACCCACCGGGCAGCGCCGCGCTGGTGCGGGAGTACACCGTGCGGTCCTTGCGAGACGGCGCCCTCGCCGTGGACCTGGTCCGCCACGCCTCGGGCGCGGGCGTGCGCTGGCTCGAGTCGGTCCGGCCGGGTGACGCGCTGACGATCGTCGGCCCGCGCGTGAGCCGGGCCCTTCCCGCGGTGGACCGCATGCTCGCCGTCGGGGACGCCACCGCCCTGCCCGCGCTGGCCCGGCTGATCGAGGAGCGACCGCCGACGTTGGCGCTCGACGTGCTGGCCGCGGTGCCCGCCCCGTCCGCCCTCCCCCGCACGGTTCTGCCCGCGGTCTCCCCCGCCGACGCCGACCGCGTCCGGGTTCGGGTGGTGGCGGCGGCGCCCGGCTCGGCGGATGAGCTCATCAACGCGATGGCCGCGGTCGAGGTCCCCGCCGGGTTCGCGTGGGTGGCCGGCGAGTCCGGGATGGTCGCGGCCGTCCGCCGGCATCTCCTCGCCCGCGGCCAGGAGCCCGACCGCGTCCAGTTCACCGGCTACTGGCGCCTCGGCGGGCCGCTATAGGCCCCGAGTCGCTCGCCCAGTTCATCACGACGGAGGAGTAACTCCGCGCTACACAGCTACCGGCGGGTGCAACCGCTCCAGCGTCCACACACGATTGCGGTGCGCCGCCCACGTACTGATGCCGATCGCGCCCACCGTCACCAACGTCAGCACCAACACCGGAATCCACATCTGCGAGGGGCTGCCGCCCATGATGGTCTGCCGTAGCCCCTGCACGGTGTAGGTCATGGGGTTGAACGGGTGGATCCAGCGGAAGAACGCGGGCTCGACCGCGGTCGGATAGATGCCGTCCGCCGAGGTCAGCTGCAGCATCAGCAGTGCCATGGACAGCACTCTGCCGACCGACGGGCCGAACACCACGTTGAGCATCTGGATGAGTGAGATGAACGCCACCGCCGACAGGGCCATGATGGCCAGTGCGCCCATCGGGTGAACCGGCGTCATGCCCAGACCGAAGCGCAGTACCAGCAGAATCACCACCGCCTGCCCGAGCGCCAACAGCAGCGCCGGCTGCAGCGAGGCCATCACGACCCGCAGCGGGTGCAACCGTGTGGCCACGGCGCGCGGCTGGAGTGGCGTGAGCAGCAGCCAGATCATGATCCCGCCCACGAACAGTGCCAGCGGCACGAAGAACGGGGCGAACCCGTAGCCGAACGTCTCCGCCGGGTTGTCATATATCGACGTGAGTGTGATCGGGTCGCCGATCGTGCGCGCCATGTCCTCGCGGTGCTGGTCATCCCACTGCGGGACCCGGTCGGCGCCGGCGGCCAGTTCGCTCGACAACCGGCCGGTGCCGTCTTTGAGGGTGTGTGAGCCGTCGGCGAGCCGGCTGGTGCCGTCGACGAGGCGGCCGGTGCCGTCGGTGAGGTCGCCGGTGCCCTCGGCCAGGGTGGCCGCGCCCTCGTCCAAGCGTGCGGCGCCCTCGTCGAGCTGGCGCACGCCGTCGACGAGGGTGGTGGCGCCCGTGTCGAGTCGCTGCAGTCCGTTGTCGAGTTGCGCCGCGCCGGCGCCCAGGGCGTTAATCCCGGTGAGGAACTCGCCGGAGGGATCGTTGAGTGCCGACGACAACTCGCGGGCGCCGTCACGCAGCCGGTGCAGGTCCGACAGCTGCGACGAGCCGGCGCCGAGGCCCTGCGATTCGAGTTGGTCGGCCAGCGTCTCCAACTGCACGGAGACCGGTACCCCGGCCGATCCGGCGGAGCTCCCCGATCCCGCGGACCCCGGACCGGTGGCCAGGCCGGTGGTGGCCTCGACCTGCCTCATCTGTGCGGCGGCCTGCCGCAGCGGGGCGATCGCGGCGTTCTGCGCCTGCGAGAGCTGATCCAGGACACCGGCGAGCTGGTCGACTCCGCCGCTGACCTGCGCGGCCCCGTTCCCGAGCCGCTGCACTCCGCCGTCGAGGCGCTGGACGCCCTCGTTGAGCTGCGTCGCGCCGTCGGCGGCAGTACCGATGCCGCCGGCCAACTGGTCGACTCCGGAGCGGGCCTCGTGGATCTTGGTGGCCAGCTGGTGGTTGCCGTCCGCGAGCGTGGCGGCGCCCTGGTCGAGGGTGCGGGCGCCGGCGTCGAGTTCGGCGGACTTATCGCTCAGCTCGGTGATGCCGTCGTCGAGTGTGCCCGCGCCGTCGTCGAGCTGCGCGGCACCGTCGGCGGCCTCGCGCAGCCCGGCGCCGGCGTCCTGGACACCAACGAGGACTTTGTCGACGGCCTGCGCTGAGATGGCCGAGCCCACCGCGTTGTGCAGTTCGGCTGTGGCGCTGCGTCCGATGAGGCTGGACAGGTAGTTGCCGGATTGGTCGTAGGTGACGGTGATCGCGGCCTGGCGCGGGTCGTCCCCGGTGGGTGAGGCGACGGATTCGCTGAACTCCGGGGTCAGCCGAACCACGAAGTTGTACTCGTGATCGGACAGTCCGGCTTCGGCCTCGGCGGCGTCGACCAGCCGCCAGTCGAGCTGGTCGTTCTGCAGGAGTTCGTCCACCACCTGGTCGCCGGCGCGTAGTGGTTCGCCGTCGACCTGCGTCCCGGTGTCGTCATTGACCAACGCGACCGGCAACTGGGAGGTCCGGCCGAACGGGTCCCAGAAGGCGGCGAGGTACAGGGCGCTGTAGAGCAGGGGCATGAGCACCAGCACGACTATCGCCACGCGCGGTAGCCGTCCACGGCCGAAGCGCTTGAGCTCACTGCCGATGGACAGTCCGGAGATCATGCGAGGCCTTCCTTGGTGGCGGGGACGGTGACCATGTGGTGCTCGGGCGACCCCGCGGGCAGGGAGTCCACGGAGGACAGGATGACGGTGCGCTGGTCGGCGTCGGCGATCTCGGCCAGGCGTTGCAGCGCTCGTGCGCGTTCCGCGGGGACGCGGACCTGTTCGATGTCGTCCACTACGAGTATCGGCGTGCCCTCGTAGCGGGCCAGCGCTATACGTAGGAGCAGGCGATCCAGTTCGGTGAGGTCGCCGACGTAGGTGCGCAGCCCGGGCAGGCGGAGGTCCCCGTACACCGGGCCGAGGAGCTCCTCGAGTTGGGCTGGGCCGGTGCGGCCACGCGGGCGCCACCACGGGCTCATCCACGCGCGCTGCTCCGCCACGACCGTGCGGACCGTGACCGCCGGGTCCAGCTCGTCGATGCCCGAGAATCCGGCGATCGCCGACCGGGTGAAGATCTCGCGACTGCCGGTGTGACCGAGTACCTCGAGCCGCCCCTCGGTGGGTGCCATTCGACCGGCCAGGGTGAGCAGGAGGCATGTGCGGCCGTTGCCGGGGTGGCCGCGCAGGACGGTGATTCCGCCGCGGTCTATATCCAGATCCAGTGGGCCGAAGACCCGGCCGTGGTCGCCCACCATCCCGAGGCCGCGAGCGTGCACCGCTGGTTCCGGGGCTTCAGGTGGCTCAGCGTTGTCGGGGGGCTCAGCGTTGTCGGGGTTCTCGCGTGCAGTGGTCATGGTGACGTCCCGGGTGGGTGAGGTCTTCATTGTTGGCGGGAGCGACCGGTGGCCGCGGCCGCGCGCTTCGTTGCGTACGCGGCGATCTCCAAAGCGGACTAGACTCCACTTTATACACCGCTGCCGATCCCACCGCATGGCAGCCGGCCACGCCCCCCATACGGGCGGGTCGCGTTCCGGCACATCAGAACCAGTCGAGCGGCGTGCCGTAGAGCCGGTCGTGCGGGATGCTCCGGGCGATGAGGTCGGCGAGAGCCTCGCGGTCGTTCTTCAGCGCCGCACCCCGGCGGGTGGGCCGTAGCTCTCCCTTGTACTTGCGCACCAGCCCCAGCGCGCGGGCCCAGTCCCGCAGCTGCCAGATCGGGAACGTGAGGTCCTCGCGGTTGTTCTTCCCGATCCACTGGCGGTGCCAGCCGGTGTCGACCATCAGTTGCTCGACCATCGCCGGCGGCAGGTACCCGGCCGCGGTGAGTGTGACGCCGTCCCCGATCCGCTCGAGCAGGATCTGCAGCTTCTCGGCCTCCTCCAGTTGGATTTCCCGGAGGGTGGCGGGCATCTCCGCGACCCGGGCCACTCGCTGTTGGGCATCGTCGAGGTCGAACGCTTCCGCATCCCACCCCGCCCAGAACTCGAGTGTGTGCGGGTCCCAGCCGTCCGGGTCGGCGTCCCCGGCGATCCACTCGTTGTAGGACCAGATCCCCCCGCAGTCCTCCGGTGGGCATGCCCGGCGACCGGCCACCACGGTTGCATCCGGGACCTCGTCGTCGTCGTCATGTTCCAGGACCTTCTCCACGGTGACGCGGTGCCACCAACTGTCACCGAAGTCGTACCAGTACAGGAACTTGTCGCCCACGCTGTGGGCCAGCTCGTCGAGTCGCACGTCGGCCTCGTCGAGCTCGCCCATCTCGCCGGCGTCGGGGTAGTCCATGGAGCCGAAGTGCTCGGCGTCGCGGTCCTGGCGCGACGCCGAATGGATGAACTCGTGCAGGTGGCTGTTCGTCCAGCCCATGGCCTCCTGCAGGATCAGGTGCAGGCGCGGCAGCATGAGGTCGCTGCGCAGGTCCAGGCGCCGCCAGATGGGCGGGGATGAGTCCAGCAGCTCCACCTTGACGCGGTACGTCACCGGTGTCTCGCGCCTCGGGTGGCGGCGATTGACGGCCGGGCGTTCCCACGGCGACTGGTAGTCCGCCCCGGCCGCCAGCGAGGCCATCAGCTCGGTCTGCGGGACCCCCGCGCTCGCGAGCGCGTCGAGAACGGCCTGTTTCAGTTCATCTGCGGAGAGGTCGCCTGATCCGTACGGGCGATCTGTCGAGGGCGTCACCTCATCGACGATACGAGACTCGAGCGCCGTACTGGGGCATCCCGGGCCGGAGAAGTAGGCTCACCCGCCATGGACAACGTCGAACCCGGCCTCTTCGACCTACCCGAACCCGAACCCGAGCCCGCGCCGCAGTCCTCGGCTGCGCGTCCCCGTCGCGGGAGGAACCGCGAGACGTGGTCCTTGACTGTCACGGCGGCGGTGTCCATTGACGACGCGGCGGCGGTGACGGCGGCCCTCACGCGCTACCAGGAGGACACCGTGGTGGTTGACGCGTTCTCCGGCGAGGTGATCGAGGATCCTGCGAGCGAGGAGGCGGGCCCCGATCCCGCCCTGCCGCCGCTGGAACAGCTGCCGTGGCTGATCTGGCCGACGCGCGGCCTGGAGGAACTCCTCGAAGAGGGCGCGTTCCGGGTGCTCGACGGCACCAGCACTGTGCTCCCCGAGGCGTCCGACCGCGGCACGCTCACCTGGACGGTCACGGTCAAGCTCACCGACGTCCAACTCCTGCGGCGCCTCGCCACGCGCGCCCACCCCGCCGACGCCGACCTCATCGCGGACAGCCTGGCGGTCGCCTGGCAGCACGCTGCCGACCCGTTCGCTCCCCTGCACTCGATCCCGGGAATCTCGTGGCGCCCGCTGTCCGTCGAGGTTGAGCGCAGGCGACCGGGGCAGTAGGGGCGACGACGACGAGAGCCTCCCCCGCACCCCGGCCCGCGAGCGACGCACTCGGCGGGACTGGCAGGGTCAGCGCTCGATGGTGCCCGGCCCGTCGCTGAGGGCGTCGCCCGGCCACCTCACTGCCATCGCCGTGGTCACACCCGCTCACGTTTCCCTAGGTGATCCCCGGCAAAATCCTGCCTTTGCGCCCACTCGCCGAGGGGCGCCTTCGAGCGCGGAGCGGGTCAGACCAGTAGTGACTTGTCGCCTACCTCAGCACGGATGAAATATCGTGAATGCGGCTGAGCACCAGGTGGTCGGCGATCTGCTGATTGGTGGCCTCCAGGGTTCGACAGGATCGACAGGTTCGAAAGGGCTCGACAGGGTTCGACGACGAGGGCCGCAGCTAGCTCGGCCCGGACGCTCCCGCCCGTACGCCAACTGCGCGTCCCCGGCTTCCGCAGCGCGGTGCACGTAAAGCGTGGCTCGCCCCCCGCAGACCTCGAACCAGCGCCATCGCTCGAATCCCGGTCTGCGCCGCGAGCGGGGTCGGCGCCGACTACCGCCCGCGGTCGCTCACGCGATGCTCACAGCCTGCTGCCCGCCCTGTCGCAGCGGGCGATTCCTACGGACCGTTCGGCGACTCCGTGGGCGACTCGACCACACCTGTGGGCGCAGCGTCGTCCGCCGGCTCGGCCCCGCCTGTCGGAGTCTCGTCGACGCGCGCCTCAGTCGTCTGAACGGGCGGCTCCTCCGGCACCCGCATCGGTGGCCCACATTTGGAGAGGTCGGCCACCTGGTGGTCGGTTTGCGGGCAGACGTACGGATACTTGGCCAACTGCTCGGCGCGCAGCGCTGCGCACGTCGGGTGGGTGCGGAACGACCCGTCGCTCATGAGCGCGCTCTCGGTCCAGGCGCCGCCGCCGTAGACGCATTCGACGAAGGTCGGCCCTGCGGCGGCGGTCGAGGCCGGAGCCTGCTGCACGGGCGACGATGCCGCCGGGGGTTGCGTGGACGCCGGCGTCGACGTGCTGGAGGTCGGGCTCTGGGACGACGAGGTCACTCGTACCCGATCGGGAGTCCTCCCGTCCGGTGCGGGCTCCGCGTCCCCTCCTCCACAGGCGGAGAGCACGAGGAGTGCCGCCCAGACGAACGCCGCTGCGCGGATCACTGGGGTCGCCATCTCGCCTGTAGCCGGCGTCCGACTACCGCGGAGGCCGCTCGCAGGCGATTCCGTCGCCGTCCCGGTCGAGACCCGGGCGGTAATAGGCGTCCCCGCGGCGGAGCGGGGCGACGCCGAGGTTCCACGCCTCGGAACAGTTCGCGATGTACCGGGCCGGGGCCGGCGCAGCGGGGGCGGGCGCGGGGGGAGCCGGCGCCGGGGCCGG